>JAJEHI010000013.1 GCA_022823775.1 Defluviicoccus sp.
GCGGGCACGATCTCGATTGCCGACGGCGCGCTCAGCGGCGAGACGGATTTCGAGGCTGTCGATGACGGCGATGTCGAAGCCCTGGAGGCGGTCGTCGTGGAGCTGGGCAGTGCGCTGCCTTCGGGGCTTTCGGCGGGCGCGGCGGACCATGTGACGATTGAGGTCGGCGACAACGATGCGCCGGTGAACGCCTGCCTTTCAGGGGCGGTGCTTTCGGATGTGCAGGACTATGCGCAGGAGACGGGGAATGGCGACGCGCATGTAACGCGCTGGAAGCAGGCGCTGGCCGGGTTCGGGGCGAGGAACGGCGAGACGGAGATGGACGCCGCCACGGCGCAGGAGCATGCGGACGACTTCTGGGCGGTCCGCTGGAACCCTGTGGTGACGGCGCTGCAGTGCCTTGAGAACGCCGCCAACACCGAACCCGGGATCGCGGTCACGGGCGGCAGCGGCATCACGGAAGGCGGGGATGCAGAGTTCACAATAACGGCGACGCCGGCGCCGACGGCGAAGCTCGACGTGACGCTGGAAGTGGCCGACGCCGCAAACAGCGATTTCCTCGGCACGAACGATGAGGGTTCGCATACGGTCACGATCCCCGCGAACCAGAACTCGGCCACGCTGACGCTCTCCACGGTGGGCGACAGCACGGACGAGGCGAATGGCGTCGTCACGGCGACCGTCCGGACCGGCAACGGCTACACGGTGGCAGTCGCGCCCGACGATACCGCCTCGGTTGCGGTGAGCGATGACGATGCGACCACGGTCGTGCTCTCGACGCCGGACACCAGCGCTGCGGAGGGCGATGCGACGGACACGGCGGAGATCGTCCTGACGCTCGGGCGCGGCCTTGCGGATGGCGAGACACTGGTGGCGCCGCTGCAGTTTGCCGGCGGGGCGGCGGGGACGCTCTTCACGCTCGCCTGTCCGAGCCCCCTGCCGGAGGGCGTGACCTGCCAGAGCCTTGACAGCGCGCCGCAAGTGACCTTTGCGGGGCCGTCTTCGGGCGCGAGCGCTACAGCGGCAACGCTTTCCCTCACGGCGCGCGATGACGCGGACAGCGATGGCGAGACGGTGACGGTGTCGATCCCGGCCTCCTCGTCGGGCAGCGCGCCGGTGCTGACGGCGACGGGTCTCGGCGGCGGCGCCACGGGATCGCGCAGCGGCAATGGAGAGATCGCGATCACGGACGACGACACCTCGACGGTCAATGCCTACGCCGCCCTGATCGCGAAGATGTATGAGTGGCGCAACGATCCACAGTGGAAGAGCCACAAGGCGCACACCGACCGCTGGGACCGGGCGCTTCTGGCGTTCGGGAAGAGTGTGGCGGACAGCACGCTGACGCCGATGACGGCGGATGAGGCGCAGGCGTTCGCCGACCGGGGGTGGACGCGCTGGGTCGAGGTGGCGAAGGCGCTGCATGAGATCGAGAGCGCCGGCACGAGCACGAACATCGAACCGGAGATCGCGGTCACGGGCGGCAGCGGCATTACGGAAGGCGGCGACGCGGAGTTCACGGTGACGGCCGATCCGGCGCCGACGGCCGACCTCGCCGTGACGCTCGATATCGAGGACGACGCCACGAGCGATTTTCTCGACAGCAGCGACGAGGGCTCTCATACGGTCACGATCCCCGCGAACCAGAACTCGGCGACCCTCACGCTTGCCACGGAGAACGACAGCACGGACGAGGCGGATGGCAGCGTCACGGCGAGTGTCCGGACGGGCAATGGCTACAGTGTGGCGGCGCCGCCCGGCGATACCGCCTCGGTTGCGGTGAATGACGATGACACCCCGGCGGTCCCGACACTCTCTGTCGCGATCGCGCCGTCATCGGCGAATGAGGGCGATACGGGCAAGAGCTGGGCCACGGTGACCTTCGGCCTCGATCCGGTGCGCGCTCAGCCGACAAGCTTCAAGGCATGCCTTGCAGGCACGGCGAGCGAGGGCGAGGACTACCGTCTCGTCGGTCCCGGCGACGAGACGCCGCTCAGCCTGACCGGCGGGTGCCACAGCTATACGCTCGCTGCGAACGTGGCGAGCGGCGAGGCGCGTCTCATGATCCCGGGCGACACGGCGTTCGAGCCCGACGAGACCGTGACGGTGGAATTGCGGGACCCGCCCCAGGGCGCGGCCGTCTCGGGAGGCGCGGGAACGGCCGCCCATACCATCGTCAATGACGATCCGGAACTGGCCGGCTGCGTGGACAGCGTGCTGCGCGCGACAGTCACGGGCTATGCCGGGGATACGGGGGAAAGCCGGCAATACCGGGACCGGTGGGAGCGAGTGCTGGCCGCGTTCGGCACGAGCAACGGCTACAGGGCGATGACCGTGGCCGAGGCGCGGAGCAATCGGGACCAATTCGACGCGGCCCAATGGCAGCCGGCGGTCGACGCCATCGAGTGCCTGCAGCTTGGCCCGAGCGTCACGGTTAAGGGCGGCGGCTCCATTACCGAGGGCGGCGATGCGGCGTTCACGGTCACGGCGACACCGGCGCCGGCGGCGGACCTCGATGTGACGCTCACCGTTGCGGACGACACGGCGAGCGATTTCCTCGACGACAGCGACGAGCGCGCGCACACGGTCACCATCCTTGCGGGGCAGAACGCGGCCGATCTGGCGGTCTCCACGGAGGATGACGGCACGGAGGAGGCGGATGGCAGCGTCTCGGCGGTAGTGGCAAGCGGAGCCGGCTACCGGATCGGCAGTCCCGGCGCGGCCACGGTTGCGGTGAGCGACGATGACGACCCGGCGCCCTCCCTGCCGGTGGTGAGCATTGCGGGCGGCAGCGGCATTGCCGAGGGCGGCGCGGCCAGCTTCACCCTGACCGCCGCGCCCGCGCCGACGGGCGACATTGCGGTCGAGGTGGATGTGACGGACAGCGGCAGCTTCGCCACGGCCGGCCAGACGGGCACGCAGACTGTCACCATCGGCGCGACCGGCACGGCGGCGCTCACCGTCGCCACGGAGAATGACAGCGCGGACGAGGCGAACGGCACGATCGCGGCCACGATCCAGGCCGGCACGGGCTACGCGGTGGCGACGTCTCCGGACGACAAGGCCTCGGTCGCTGTCGCCGACGACGACGGCGTGGCGGGCGTGCCGACGCTCTCGGTGAACGACGTCGAGGTGAAGGAGGGTCCGTACCGGCGGGTCATATTCACGGTGACGCTCAGCGAGGCGTCGGACAGGTATGTGTCCTTCTCCTGGCGGGTGCGGGAGTCGGACCCGGTGTCGGCGAAGCGGGGCGTGGACTTCTGGGCGTCCACCTCGAAGCAGTTTGCGGGCATGAGGCCGGGCCAGACCGAGTACCGGATCCGGGCGGGCATGGTGGTCGACGACAGCCATGACGAGGACCCGGAAACCTTCGAGATCGTGCTTTCGGATGCGTTCGACGCGGCGATCGCCGACGGGGTGGGCGTGGCGACGATTATCAACAACGACCCGATGCCGGCGGCATGGTTGTCGCGCTTCGGGCGCACGGTGGCGGAGCAGGCGCTGGACGGCATAGCGAACCGCATGGCGGCGCCGCGCATGGCCGGTGTCGAAAGCTCGTTCGCCGGCCAGGCGATGTCGTTCGCTCCCGGCTCGGGGTCCGGGACAGGCGGCCCGAACAGCGGGTTCGGCGCGGCGCATGACCGCAGCCTGGCCGACCCTGCCGGATCGGGGGACACGGAGCCGGTCGCCGTCGGCTCGCAGTCCGGGACAGGCCCCGGATACCCGGAACAGGCGATGTCCGGGACGGGTGGGTCGGCTTTCGGCGACGACAATGCCGGCAGCGCCCATGCCATGACCATGCACGACATCATGCTGGGCACGAGCTTCACGGCGACGGGAGCGGAGGATTCGCGCGGCGGCAGCCTCGCCTTCTGGGGCCGGGCGGCGCAGTCCTTCTTCGACGGCAGGGAAGGCGCGCTCTCGCTCGACGGCGAGGCGACCACGGCCATGCTGGGCGCGGACTATGCGCGCGACAACTGGCTGCTCGGCATGGCGCTGATGCAGAGCCGGGGCGAGGGCGGCTATGCCGATACCGGCATCGACCCCCGGCCCGCGTCGCAGAGCTGTGACGGCATGGACGAGCAGACGGAGGTCCTGTGCAGGGGCGCTGTGCGCGAGGGCGACGGCAAGGTGGAGGCCGCGCTCACGGCGGCGCTGCCCTATGCGTCCCTGCGGGCTTCGGAGCGGCTGGAGTTCTGGGGCGCGCTCGGCCACGGCACGGGCGATGTCACGCTGAAGCCCGAGATGGGCGGGCCCTACAAGGCGGATATCTCCTGGAGCATGGCGGCGATGGGCATGCGCGGCGACCTGCTGGCCCCATCGCCGGAAGGCCCGGCGCTGGCGCTGGTCTCGGACGCGCTCTGGGCGCGGACCTCCTCGGACAGGACGCAGGACCTCGCCGCCTCCGACTCCGACGTGACCCGGCTCAGGCTCGGGCTGGAGGGAAGCTGGCATATGGCCCTACCCGGTTCCTCACCCGGGGCGGAGGGGGCAGGCATGACACCGAGGCTGGAACTCGGCATGCGCCATGACGGCGGCGACGCCGAGACCGGCTTCGGGGTGGAGCTCGGCGGCGGCATCGCCTGGAGCGATCCGGGCCTGGGCCTGTCGCTCGACCTCTCGGGCCGCACGCTGGTCGGGCATGGCTCGGACGATCTGAAGGACCGGGGCTTTGCGGCCTCGCTCGGCTTCGATCCCGAGCCGGCGAGCGCGCGGGGCCTGTCGCTCTCACTGAGGCAGGACTGGGGCGGGTCGGCAGCGGGCGGTCTCGATGCGCTGTTCACGCCCGACCCGCTCGGCGAGCGCGGCGGCTCCGGCGACGCCACCGCCCGCTGGCATGCGGAAGCGGCATACGGGTTCCCCGCGCTCGGCGGGCGCTTCACCGGCAGCCCGCATGTGGGTCTCGGCCTCGCCACCGGCGCCCGCGACTACACGCTTGGCTGGCGCCTCTCCCCTGCCGGCAATGCCCCCGATCTCTCCTTCGGTGTGAGGGCGATACGCAGCGAAAGCGACAGCGCCCCGCCGGCGCATACCGTTGCGGGCGAGTTCAATGCGCGTTGGTGACAGGACCGCCGGCGCAGCCGGTCTTCCAAACTCCGTGGCTCACAGAGCCTGTGAGGACAGCACCGGTAGGAGGACAACAAGCCGGACCAGACCGAACGCTTGCATTGAGCGGGAACACCGCCAACGCCCGAGCCGGCTATGGGTCCGCCCTGCAAGGATAGCGACATGACGGACGGGCTACGGTAACGACACGGTGGAAATATTCGATACCACCGCGCAGCCTGTCACGGTGGACCAGCTAAACGCAATGCGCAATGCTTGCGAATAAACGTCAGGCTGATCGAAGCGAAAGGAGGATAGGATGACGACCATGAAGGTGTTCTTTGCGACGAACCGCAACATGATCTCCGATGAAAACGGAAACGCAGATCAGGCACCAAGCAACGGGGGGCCGCGTTTTGGTATTCATCCTTGCGACTTTCGAGTCGGCACGGCCGAGGTCAACATCAAGATGCGGAAGCAGGTGAGGGGAACGAAGGTCGATGACGAAGCCTGCTTCGTGAGTGCGAAACTGGCCAAGGAAACCTATGACAGTGAGACCAAGGAGTTCACCAAGAAGGGCAGCGACGAACTGTTCCCGGAGCTCATGGGTGCTCTGCATGAGATCACAAATTGTCCGGACGGGTCGAGAAAAAAGCGCTCAGCGCTGGTGTTCATTCCGGGCTTCTTCTATTCATTCCGCGACTCGATTGAGCGCGGTGCCCTGCTGGCGCACCTTTACAGCACAGAGACTCACGAGCTTGTGCCGTTCGTGTTTTCGTGGCCGTCCGACGACGATTTGTTTGCCTATGACGATGACAGGCGCGATGCGAGGCTTTCCGGCGAGGCCGCCGGCAGGGCGTTCAGGACATTCGCGCGATATCTGTCTCGGCAAAGACGAGATGGAAACTGCATCTCGGCAGCGTTCCTCATAGCGCATAGCATGGGAGCGTATGCGCTGCGTCACGCTGTGCAAAAGATCATCAAGAAACCAGAGGAGGTCTTTCAGCTATTTGATGTCGCGGTGTTGCCAGCGGCTGACGAGGATCGCGACGCGCTGGAGCGTGGGGACCTGTTACTGCCGCTATCGCGGCTGGCCGGTGAAGTCGTGGTCTATACCAATCGATATGACAAACCGCTGAAACTTGCCGTTAGCCCGCCGAGAATGGGGCATCGCGGTCCCCGTCAGGGGACCGAAGAGATATTCGGAGCGCCAATCACAGTTGTTTGCTGCGAGGATGTTGATCGGTGGGGACAAGACATTACACGGCATCAGTACTATCGGATGTCACCGGATGTCGTCCGGGATATTGCCGCGGTTCTGAGCGGCAACCAAGCCGACAGAAGCGTTTTGTCAAACAATCAACTGGTCAGGGATGGCAGTTACCGCCTTGTCCCTTACAGCGAGGACGACACTGCTGTGTAGCCTTCTCGCAGCATCGGTGGCCCGGTTTCGGTGGATCGTGCGCCGATAGTCCGGCTTTTCAACGAAACCGGGGCGCGGCCTGCGACATGGCACTTGTGCCCGTCATGAGCGATGCCGGTCTCCGACGCCCATTGTTCCTTGGATTGCGACGTGGAATTGAAATGGAAGGTGTTCGATCGGAGACCGAAGCGGTCATGCCCATTCAGGCAGGTTTCTCTTCAAGCCATGCCGGCCCTTGATCCGGTCATCCCGCATGGTGCGCGCGATAATCGTTCCGACGCGTTCAGCGGCGGCCTCGACCTCATGGTCTCCGACGTGGGCATATCTGAGCGTCATTGTGGGCTGCGCATGCCCGAGCATGCGGGCGACGGTGGGCAGCGGCACGCCATTGGCCACGGCCTGGCTCGCTACCGTGTGGCGCAGGTCGTGCAGGCGCACATCCTCAAGACCGGCCTCCCGCCGCGCCCGTGGCCAGAGACCCAGATTGTGAGAAAGCGGCCCCGCCGGATTTCGGGGAGACGGAAAGACATATGCGCCTCCCGTTCGCGGCTGTCGCGCAATGAGGGCCTGCGCCGCCTCGCTCAGCCACACCGTGCGCGGTCCCGTCTTCGCGTCCGCCAGCCTGATCCTGTCCCCGTCGACCTCCGACCACCGCAGCCTGAGGATTTCGCTCTTGCGGCAACCGGTCAGCAGCAGCAGGCGGACGATGTCGGCCTGCGCCCGCCGCG
Organism: Defluviicoccus sp.; assembly: GCA_022823775.1. GTDB lineage: Bacteria > Pseudomonadota > Alphaproteobacteria > MPNO01 > MPNO01 > MPNO01. Next base: position 7,198 of record JAJEHI010000013.1, read on the forward strand.
AGGGCCGTTCCTCCACCAGACGGTCCAGAGTGCGGTGAAGCCGGGCAATCTCCTCCGCCGACAGGAAGCGGGTCATCTTCCTGCCCGGATTCATCCGGATGTCCTGCGCCGGGTTGTGATGCACATGACCGGCGGCGAGGGCCGCCGCCAGGATCCGGCGCAGCAGGCCGAGCGCCATGTTGGCCGCGCCCGGCGTCTTGCGGCTCATGGCGTCGAACCAGCGTTCGACACCTGGCCTCTTGAGACGGTCGAGGCGAAGCGCGCCAAAGGCGGGCAGGAGCTGCCGCCGCACCATGCGCCCGCAATGCTTGCGCCAGCGCGTGTCGCAACCGCGGGCAGGCAACCAGTCTTCCGCGACGAACTCCCGGAAGAGGGGAACCGCAGCCCGCCTTGCGCCGTCTCCACCAATCTGCGGATGGGCGCCGTCGAGCATGGCCCGGCATTCCTTGCGGGCTTCCTCCACCGTCATCAGCCGGGCCGGGCCGATTGTCGTCCGCACCGCCCTGCCGTCCACGGTCCCGTGCCACACGAAACTCTGATGCCCGGAAGGACGGACCCTCACGCCCAGACCGGCAAGGCGGCTGTCCCGGACGATGTATTCCGTCGCGGCCGGCCGCAGCCTGCGGACCGCAGCGTCGGTCAGGCGGATGCTGCGGGTCCGGCGGCTGTCATCCATCTTTCCGGTCATGACGCCGCTCCCGACAGCAGCGGCGCCAGCGTCTCGACCGTCTCCCTGACCGCCGCGTCGGACAGATGCGCGTATTTCAGCGTGGTCGCCGCATTCACATGGCCCAGCAGCCGTCCCACCGTGCGGATCGTCTCGCCGCTCGACAGCGCCATGCTGGCGTAGCTGTGGCGCGTGTCATGCAGGCGAACATCGTCAAGACCCGTCTCGGCGCGCAACTGCATCCAGAAGCCGTCCAGCCAGCCCCAGGGCGCGCTCCAGCCTCCGATGGGGAACACGAAGCGCGACGAACGCGGCAGCCCGTCGAGGACCTCCCGTGCCGCTGCACACAGCCAGACCGTGCGGGGACCGGTCTTGCTGTCGCCAAGGTAGAGCCTGCCATCGCGGTAGAAGCGCCATTCAAGACCGATGATCTCCGACTTCCGGCAGCCGGTCAGCAGAAGCAGGCGCAGGGCCGCGACCCGGAAGGGCTGCCGGGCCTCATGCCGGTCCAGCACCACACCGAGGCGGCGGTATTCCTCCGGAGACAGGAACCGCTCCGACCGCTTCTGCCGGTAGCGCCTGATGCCCTTGCAGGGATTGCCGCCATCGGGACGATACCCCCATGCCTCCGCCTGCTGCATGATGACGGAAAGCACGGGCGCGGAACGGTTCGCCGCCGCCGGCGTCGCATGGAGCGAGCGGAACCAGCGCTGCACCTCCTCGCGGGTGATGTCCGCAATGGGCCGGCCCGCGAAGAAGGGCAGCAACTGATCGCGGAGATAGCGCCGGTTGGCCGCGAGCGTGCGCGGCTTCCAGCGCCTGCCGTAGCGGGTGAAGACTTCCCCGGCGACGGTCTCGAACGGCACGTCGCCGGACATGTCCGCATCGATGTCCCTGTCGTCGCGGAGAGCGGCGAGCATGGACCGGGCGCGGGCGCGCGCCTCGGTCTCGGTCATGACGGCCGCATCGCCGACGATCTTCCAGACCCGGTGGCCCCGATGCTGGCTGTGGATGAAGTAGCGCTTCAAGCCAGAAGGCATAATGCGCACGCCGTATCCCTTCAGTTCGGCATCCCTGACATTGCGGACTGTCTTGCGGGGCCGGAGGGTATCGACCCGGCGCTGGGTGAGGCGGATGGCTGCCACGATTGCGGCTCCCCGATCGGTTGCACCTGAGTGCAGGACCGGGTTCGATCACGCGCCCGGTTGCACCGGAAACGGGAAAATTCCATAATCATGTCAGTCAGTTAGCACCGAAGGTGCGCCATGATGTGTCATGTTTTCATCATGGGACCGATCCCCACCCCGGCCGTTTGCGCCGGTCCAAGGGTCGTTTGCAAGGTATCGCGGCCTGCTTGTCGGCCCGTGGTCCCGGACGCCCCGTTGCCGGAGCCGTGCCCGTCGCCCGCGCATAATGCGCGCCCGGCTGCGCGCGCGTCCGCGTGCGCAAGGCGGCGGGCGGGACTACTGCCGAAGTGTCGTGGCATGTCATGCGGCATCCCGAGCGGTCCCCTGCAATGTGTCATGAGATGTCATGATCTGAATGCTGATGGCGCATATGCGGTAGTCCTTTCGGGCATGAAGCCACGGTTCCGGGCAAGGGGGTCCGGGTATTCCATCCGGTTTCTCCGGCTTCGTGTCTCCGGCATGGCTTTCTCCTCTCGATCCGTCATCGTTCTGTTTCCGCCGCCGGCCCGCCCGGGCAGCGGGACCCTGATTCGCGCGTATCCTGCGCGCGCCTGTGCCGGCGCGGGCGCGCGTATCGCGGCGGCGCGGCTCGCGCGCCTGATTGCGCGCGCGAGACGCAGGGCGCACCTCTCCTGTGCGTTCCTCAGG
>JAJEHI010000155.1 GCA_022823775.1 Defluviicoccus sp.
GTAAGCGTTCCGTCAGGCCGTGGAGAAGGTCATCGGCTTGTTCGCACGGTTGCGCGCTTGCCCTATCCGTGGAGCTGGGATTCTAGCGGTTGAGGGTGCGCTGCCAATCCCTTCTGAGGGGCCGGAGCCAGACGTCCTTGCAGGGTTTGTTTCGGAGCTTGCCGCGGTCGTAGCGTCCGCGCCCCTGCGTGGTCCCGACCCGTATCCAGCCTGATGCCCGGTAGACGGCGCCGGTGTAGCGCGGGGTCTCGACGAAGGTCTCGATGAGCACCGGGGTGATGTTGTAGCGCTCGGTCCAGTCCCCGGGCAGGCGGCGGCGCACGATGGCGAGGATGTGCGAGCCGAGGTTGGGGATCTCGATCCAGGGCAAGATCAGGAAGCGCGGGTTATCGACCACCAAGGGGAGGTTCTTCTCGCGCTTCTCGGGCGTCCATCCGATGAACCTGTCTCGCGGTGCAAGCCTCCAGGCGGCGGTGGAGAAGCCGAGCATGGCCAGCGGCCAGCCGTTTCGGTCGTGAACGGCGTAGCGCATCTGGGCGCCGACCAGGGTCCTGTATCCGAGATAGTGGTAGCGGGCGACGAACTCGTTCCACAACCTGCCCTCGCGGGTCTCGCGCACGACGGGGCGCATCTCCAGCGGGCGGACCTCGTCGAGGGTTGTCGGAGCCGGGAACAACGGCGGTTCGGTGTCGGGTCCGAAGACGATCGGGCGGGGCGGGTTACGCCGCCCTCTCGGCGGTGGCAGCGCGATCACGCCGTCGCGGTGCATGGCGAGCATGGTGACGCGGGCCATCATGTCCTTGAGGCCGCCGTCAGGCTTGAGCCAGGCGATGCGCCGGCAGAACTCTCTCGACAACGCAGCTCGGTTGGGTTGCGGCTCGGTGGCAATCAGAGCGCGCAGCAGCGCCATCTCATCGGCGGTGAAGTCGCGCCCGTAATAGCGGCACTCGATCGCGCCGCTCATTCCGGCGCCGCGAGTTCGCGCCGACGCTCCTCGCTCATCGACCACGGCAGCCAGGACGACAGGTCGTCCGGCGGCTGGCCGTTCTCGGCGCACGCCTTCAGCCATGCCTCCAGCCAGCGCAGGACGTCGATGCCGTTCATCGAGAGCGTGGCCACGACGGAGTACATGATCGCCGTGAACCTGGCGCCGTCCTCGCTGTCGGAACCGAAGCTCAGCCCCCGTCCGATTGCCGGAGCGCGCAAGACTCTCTCGGCAATATTGTTCGTCGGGGGTACGTGCGGCTTATCGACGAAGACGCACAGCCCATCGCGATGTTTCACCAGGGAACGCAGCGCCTTGCCTTCGCGCGCGGTGTCCGGCAGGGCGGCCAGCTCTGCCTCGGCGTCGGCGAACAGGCGCTCGACCGCTTTCTCAAGATCGTCCTGGGCCGCGTCGAACGCCGGTGTCTGAAGTTCGAGCCCGGGGTCGTGGTGCTTCACCCGTGCGTCGTTCAGCCGGAAGATCTCTGCGATCCGCTCGATCCATCCCTGACACCAGTGGGTCAACCGCACCTGGCCGGCCGCACAGTCGATAAAGTCTCTCCGTGCGTGACTCCAACAGAATGAGAGGATCATCTTGTCCCCGAGAAGGCGGACGAGGCGTCTGTAAGCGCTGTAGCGGTCGCAAACGATGACCGTGTCGGACCGGGCTTCGGCGAAGAGCTTGAGCCCCGCCTCGGCGCTGCGCGATGCGTCGATATGGAAGCAGACCGCGTCGGCGCTGACAGACGTCCACAACCATGCGCGGCTCGACCGCTCTTCGCCGCGAAGTTCCTGCACGCGCCAGGAGGTCTCGTCGGCATGGCGCAGCGTCGCGTCGCTCTGGTGAGCGAGAATCGCCTCGTACAGCGTCTCGAACAGCGCCGCGAAGCGCTTGCGGCTGTTGGCCAGCGTTCCCGCCGAGACCGCCAGCCCGTGGCTGGAGAACCACGCGGCGACGCGGCGCACCGGCCGGAAGCAGGCGCAGTGTTCGAAGAGGAAGCGCGCCCAGAAGCTGATGCCGTAGGGCGTCCTGGGGAACAACCGCGGCACCGGGGGCGCCGTTACTTCCACAGGCGAGGATGGGCACTCGCAGCTTCGACGCCAGCGCGGACGGTTGACCACGCGCTTATGGGCCTTGACGTCGATCTCGACGAGGGTGGATTCCTCGGCGCCGTTCGGCGTATACGGTTGCCCGCAGCGTGCGCAGGCGCATGCGTCCGGCGGCGGGTTGATCTCTTCGCGGCGCTCCTCGAGCCCGGGCCGCTGGGTGCGGCCGTGGCCGGGCGCGCCGGGCTGCTGGCCGCGCGTGCGTTCCGAGCGCGGCTTTTCCTGCTGCTCGCTCTTGCGCCCGTATAGCCGGTTCGACAGCATCGCCCCGGTCGCACGCAGCTTCGCAAGCTGGGCTTCCAGCGCCTCGATCCGGCGCCGCGATACCTTCACGGCTTCGCGCAGCCGGGCTTCCGCCCTCTCCCTGCCGGTCCTTGCCGATTTAGCGGCCTTGCGCAGCCGGGCATTCTCCCTGGACAGCGACTTGATCGCCGCCTTCTGCCACCGCGATCGCCTGAGGACGTTGCGCAAATGAACGGCCTCGTCGAACGGCAGCTTCGTCAGTGTCGCCCCTGCCGCGCGGAGCTTGGCAATCCGGGCCGTCAGCTTCTTGTTCGCGAACTCGGCCCCTTCCAGGGCAAAGCGCAGCCGGTAGCTCTCGTCGGACATGGCCCGGACCTTGGCCGCCTGTTCGCCCAGTATCCTCTTCTCCCTGTGCAGGCTCAGGTTCTCGCGCGACAGCATCTTGGCGGTCTCCCTGATGCTCTCCGCGCGCTCCTTCTCCTTGTCCAGCTTCTTGTGGAAGTCGAGGATCGCCCTGTTCCCCCGGCCCACCTCCCTGCTCAGCCGGGTGATTTCCTTGCGAAGCGTCTTGATCGTCTCCCGGCGCTGCGGCGCCTCTTCCAGGGCTGTGCGAGCTCGTCTGGCTTCCCCGGCCGACTGCCGCCCGGCGCCGCCCCTGCGCGGTGGCGATGCCGCCAGGGCATCTTGCAGCCGGGTGACCTCCTTGCTGAGCGCTTCGACCAGCGCGCCCTCGTTCGACCGGGCGCACGCTTCGGAAAGAAGTGCCTGCAGGCGCGCCACTTGCGCCCGCAAGGAGGGTACGTCGCGTGCCGCGTCGCGGAGTTCCTTCGCCTCCTCCTCGGCCTCGGTCAGCCTTTGTCGACAGGACTTGAACCGCGATTTCCACGCACCGGCATCGCTACGGGCGGCCACCTCCGCCCAGCGCAGTTCTTCGCAACGCGCCTCGGCCGCCTCCGCCCGCGCTTGCTGCTGCTCATACAGGGACTGGAAATCGCGCGGCGTGACCGCCGGTGTCGACCCGGGCGGAGACCAGAGCCCGTCGCCGCCATCCGTCAGTGTCGCGCCTATGGAGAAATCATCGTCCAGCACCGCCATGCGCTGGACGATAGCGCAGGTCAAATCGTGTTACCAGACCCCTTGTGAGGCCGCGATTCGATGTCGCTGGTCGCTCAGGCGAGGGATCTCCACGGCCTGACGGAACGCTTAC
>JAJEHI010000050.1 GCA_022823775.1 Defluviicoccus sp.
CGGGCGACCGGCACGCGACTCCGCATCGCCTTCGATCCGGCATGACGGGGAATCTCCGATGACCGGATACGATAAGCCGCTGACTCCGGAGCGGATCGCGGCGGTGAAGGACGAGGACATCGACTTCAGCGACATCCCGGAGCTGGACGAGACGTTTCGGCGCGAGGTGGAGTTGGTGGAGCGCGGTCCTGTCGACCGGACCACCATTCGGGGCCGGGCGAAGCCCGAGGCGAAATAGCGCGGCAGGCGGTTCCGAATGCCCGGACGCCTGCCCGCCGCCTCATAGCGCCCCCTCCAGCCCGAGCAGGAACCGCTTGGTCGCCGCGCCGCCCTGGCCGGAATAGCCGCCGAGGGCGCCGTTCGCTCCGACGATGCGGTGGCAGGGGACGATTATCGGGATCGGGTTGCGGCCGCAGGCGTTGCCGACCGCCTGGGCGCCGGAGCCGATGGCGCGGGCGGTCTCGCCGTAGGTGCGGGTCTCGCCCGGCGGGATTCGCCGCATCGCGCGCCAGACCCTGCGGTCGTGCGCCGTGCCCTCCGGCGCGACGGGGAGGTCGAAATCGCGCGGATCCCCCGCGAAATAGGCCGCGAGCTCGGCCGCCGCGCGCGCCAGCAGGTTGGATTCGTCCTCGCGCGCGGCCCGGCCCCAGCGAAGCCGGGTGAGCGCGCCCTCCTCCGCGACCAGCGTCAGCGGTCCCAGCGGCGACTCGACCGTCCACTCCACCGCCCTACCCCCGCGCCATCGCCGCGCGCAGCCCGTCGGCGTCGGTGACCGGCAGGGAGCAGGTCTGGCCGACGCAGACATAGGCCGCGGCCTTGCCGCCGACCGGGCCCTTGCCGTGGGCGGGGTGGGCGGGGGGCAGCGCCGTCCCCGGCGGGACGATCGTCACCGCCCTTGCCACGGCGGGAGCGCGGATCGCGGCGGCGTGGAGCGCGCGCGTGTCGTCCGCGCCGGGCTCGCCCGCGATGACGATCTGCGCGCCCTGTTGCAGCAGCTCGCTCGCGTTCATCAGCGTCGCCAGCGGGAAGAAGTTGCGGTTGATCTGGCCCGAGAAGGCGGCGATCGCCGCCTCGGCGCGGTCGCGGTAGCGCGTCTCGCCGGTGACCAGCCAGAGCCTCGCCAGCACCTCGGCCGCGAGCCCGTTGCCGGACGGCGTCGCGTCGTCGTCGGCCGACTTGGTGCGGACGATCAGCGCCTCGGCGTTGTCGGCGGTGAGGAAATAGCCGCCCCCGTCGGCGTCCCAGTAATGCGCGTCCAGCGCGTCCACCCAGCCCCGCGCCCGGGCGAGGCAGTCCGAATCCCCCGTCACCTCGTGGAGGACCAGCGCCGCGCGCGCCATCGCCGCGTAGTCGTCGAGCGTCGCCGAATGCTTCGTGCGCCCGTCGCGGTGCGAATGGAAGAGCCGCCCGTCCGCCTGCATGGTCTCAACGACGAAGCGGTACGCCGTCTCGGCCGCCGCCAGCCATTCGGGCTCGCCGAAGACCGCGGAAGCGTTCGCCATCGCCCCGATCGCGAGCCCGTTCCAGTCGGCCAGCACCTTGTCGTCCCAGCCCGGGCGGATGCGCCCCGCCCTGAGCGCCAACAGCGTCTTCCGGCAGCGCGCGAGCCGTTCCTCGTGCGCCGCCTCGAACGGCCCCGCGCCGTGGTTCCGGTGGAGGATCGCGCTCCCCTCCCAGTTGCCGTCCGGCGTCACGTCGTAGGCCGTCTTGAAGAGCGCCGCGTCGGGCCCGAGCGCCGCGTCGATCTCGGCCTCGGTCCAGACGTAGAACTTGCCCTCGACGCCTTCGGAGTCGGCATCCAGCGTCGCCGCGAACCCGCCGCCGTCGGCGATCATCTCGCGCAGGATCCACCCCGCCGTCTCGCGGGTGCGCGCCTCGTAGAGCGGCTTCGCGGTCTCCTTCCACGCCGCGACCAGCAGGTCGAGGAGCTGCGCGTTGTCGTAGAGCATCTTCTCGAAATGCGGCACCAGCCAGCGCGCGTCGGTCGAATAGCGCGCGTAGCCGCCGCCGAGATGGTCGTAGATCCCGCCCTGGCTCATCTTGTCGAGGGTGAGCAGCACCGCGTCCCGCGCCGCCTCGTCGCCGTTCCTCAACCAGGCCCGCCAGAGCAGTTCCAGCACCGACGGGTTGGGGAACTTGGGCGCGGTGCCGAGCCCGCCCTCCGTCATGTCGAACTGCCCGGCGAGCCGGCGCGCCGCCTCGTCGTTGACCGAGACGGGGATATGCGCGCCCGCCTCGGAGCGCGCCATCTCCGCGATCCGCTCGCGCAGGGACTCCGCCGCCTCGCCCGCCTTTTCCGGCGTCTCGCGCCACACCTTGGCGAGCCCTTCCAGCACGTCGGTGAAGCCGGGCCGGCCCCAGCGCCCGGTCGGCGGGAAATAGGTGCCGCCCCAGAACGGCTCGCCGTCCGGCGTCAGGAACATGGTCAGCGGCCAGCCGCCCTGCTGACCCATCATGTGCAGCGCCCGCATGTAGATGGTGTCGATGTCGGGGCGTTCCTCGCGATCGACCTTGACGTTGACGAAATAGCGGTTCATCAGGTCGGCGATCGCGTCGTTCTCGAAGCTCTCATGCGCCATCACGTGGCACCAGTGGCAGGCGGCGTAGCCGATGGACAAGAGGATGGGCTTGTTCTCCTCCCTCGCGCGGGCGAGCGCCTGCGGCCCCCAGGGGTGCCAGTGGACCGGGTTGTCGGCATGCTGCAGCAGATAGGGGCTGGTCTCTTCCGCGAGGCGGTTCATCGGACGGTCCCGTGGGGGAAAGGGACGGCCAGTGTGCCGTCGGCGTCCGCGCGGGCGCAAGGCGGGCGGCGGCCCGGCTCCCGCGTTCCCCCTCTCCCCGACCCTCTCCCCGGTGGGGAGAGGGGGTTTCACGCCGCGCCCCCGGCTTGCCTTCCCCCCTCCCGCTTGCGGGAGGGGCCGGGGGAGGGCGGGAATGCCGTAGATTTTGACGGCGCGGGAAAGGCGGCCGGGCACGATCGCAGCCGTCTGACGGGGAGGTCCCCCCTCACCCCATCCCTCTCCCCCGCGGGGGAGAGGGGGTTTCACGCGGCGCCCCCGGCTTGCCTTCTCCCCTCCCGCTTGCGGGAGGGGCCGGGGGAGGGCGGGAATGCCGTAGATTTTGACGGCGCGGGGAAAGAGCGCGGGTTATTCGGCGGCGCGGCCGGCTATATCGGATTTTGCCCGGTCGCGCTCGGCCGCCGCGAGCCGTCCTTCCAGACGCTCGAAGCGCTCGTTCAGGCGAT
>JAJEHI010000007.1 GCA_022823775.1 Defluviicoccus sp.
GGGGCTTACAAAGAAAGGTTGATCGGCGGGAAGCCCGCGACATTTCTTCCGTCATGCCCGGACTTGTTCCGGGTATCCACGCCTTGCGGCATCGCGGTGCGAGCCGGGAGGGAGCGAGGCGGCGGCCCGACGTGGATGCCCGGAACAAGTCCGGGCATGACGAATGTAGGAAAACCCCCGTTAATGGCCCCTGATCTCGTCGAGCACGGGGAGGATGTGCTCACGGAAACGTTCGGGGTTCTCGGCCATCGGGAAATGGCCGAGGCCGGGCATGATCTCGACGCGGGCGCCCGGGATCGCGTCCGCGGTGCGGATCGTGTCCTCGGGCGTGCAGGAATAGTCGTACTCGCCGGTCAGCAGGTAGAGCGGGCAGCGCGCGGTGTCGATCAGATGCGTCCGGTCGCGGTAGTCGGAGTCTTCGCGGTAGAAATGGAGGTCGCCGCGGAACACGCCCGGGCCGCTCTGCAGATAGGCCCAGAGCGTCTCCCAGCGATGGACTTCCGGCGCCTGGGGCGCGACGAGGCCGGAGATCATCGCGGCGCAGATCTCGCCGCCGTGGACGTCCGGGTGGTGCAGCCACGCCGCGTCGTACCACGGCGTCTGGTGGTCGGCCGCCTCGATCCCGATCAGGGCGCGGAACCGCCCGGCGTGACGGGCGGCGATGTTGAGGACGATCCGCCCGCCGATCGAGCAGCCCATCAGCACCGGCCGGTCGAGCTCCAGCGCGTCGGCCACGGTCAGGATCGCGTCGGTATAGGCGTCGGTGGTGAGCCGGTACTCCTCGTCCTGGTAGCCCGGCGGCGGAAACGACTTGCCGTGCCACGGCATGTCGAAGGCGATCGCGCGGTAGTGGTCGGTCACCGCCTCGTCCAGCATCAGATGGCGGTACTGCCGGCTGTCGGCGCCGGCGGTGTGCAGGCAGAGAAGCGGTATCCCCTGCCCCGCCTCCTCGAAGTAGAGCCGGCACGGGCGGCCGCCGAGCTCCAGCGTGGCGTAGCGGCCGGCGATGGGTTCGTACTCAAGCGCCATCGCCGCCTCCCGTTCCGAGCCCCGCGCGGCGCGGCGCTTCCAGCACCTCCTTGACGTAGCGGAGGTTGGCCATCAGCGGTTGCAGGTCGCCCTCGATCCGGGCGGCGCCGAACCGGGTCATCGCCAGCAGGTCGTGATAGCCGGGCTCCGGCACCGCCTGCCAGAAGCGCCGCCAGGCATCGGCGCCCGCGCGCACCGCGAAGCGCCAGGAGCGCATCGGCGGGGGCGCCACCGCGATGTCGGCGATCGTCCCTTCGCGCACCGTCGCCAGCACCGCAACCTCGCCGGCGCCGATCAGGAACGCGGCAGACAGATGCCTGCCCCGCCTGACCAGCGGAACGTCCCCGTTGACCAAAGCGGGCAGCCGCTGGAATACCGCCGCGGCCTCTTCGTCGGTCATGCTCCCTCCCGCATCGCCTGTTTCCGGCGGGCGGGACTGTACCCGGCGCGAGCGGTCGGACCAATGATGCCGCCCATCCGGGCGAGACGCATCACTTGACGGATATATGCCGGAGACACATACTCAACCTATGCGGGAATGGCTTGAGAAACACGGCGGGTACTGGACCTTCGGACTCTTCCTCCTCGCTCTCCTCGGCGCGATGGGAGGCATGGGCGTCTGGGGTCTCGGCGCACAGGACGCCAGGCAGAACGCACGGGTGGAGAGCGTATCCGCCGTCGCGGAGTCGGGCATACGACGTGTCGAGGAAAAGGCCGCGGCCGAGGTCAAGAGGCTCGACAGCCGGGTGGACAACACCCTCGAGCTGATCGGGCAGATCGACGTCCGGTTCGACCGGGTGGACGAAAGACTTGACCGCATGGACGCCCGGTTCGACCGGGTGGACGAAAGGCTCGACCGGATGGACGCCAAGTTCGACCGGATGGACGAAAGGCTCGACCGGATGGACGCCAAGCTCAACCGGATGGAAGGCAAGCTGGACACGCTGATCACGAGCTTGGCCGCGCCCGCGCCGAAATAGCCCTACCGCCGCTCGGGAGGAGCGGCGCGGATCACGTAGTAGGTCGCGCCGCAGATCACCGCCGCGCCGGCCCAGATCCACGCGCCGGGCGCCTCGCCGAACAGGAAGTAGCCGGCGACCGCGGCGAAGGGGAGCTGCAGGTAGTAGGCGGGCATGGCGATCGCGGTGGGCGCCATGGAGAGCGAACGGGTGATGCCCTGCTGGGCGATGGCGGCGAACGCGCCGGTCGCGGCGAGCCACGGCGCGTCGGCCCATGACGGGGTCTCCCAGACGAGGATCGTCGGGACCAGCGCATAGAGGCTCATCAGCCCGTACATGTAGAAGACGATGGCGTTGGGGTTCTCGGCGCCTGCGAGAAACCGCGTCGCCGTGTTGACCGCGCCGAAGGCGAGCGCGACGAAGAGCATGATCAGCGCGGACCAGGACGCGCTTTCGAAGCCGGGGCGGATGACGATCAGCGCGCCGCCGAACCCGACCAGAATCGCGACCCATCGCCCGAACCCCACCCTCTCCTTCAGGAACACCGCGGCCAGAAGGACGGTGAACAGGACCGACAGGAAGAGAAGCGCCGTGATATCGGCGGCGGGGGTGAAGCGCGCGGCGTAGAACAGGGCGGACATGCCGGCGAAGGCGGCGAGCCCCCGGATCAGGTGCATGACGAGGTTCGCGGTCCTGAGCCCGCCCGGCCCGCGCGCGATCAGCCAGGGCAGCAGGCAGACCACCGCGCCGCCGGTCTGGAAGAAGGTGATCTCGATCGACGGCAGGTGGCTCACCCGCCGCCCCGCGACGATCATCATCGCGAAGAAGAACGCCGCGAGCGTCATCCACGCGACGCCGCGCAGCGGGTTCTGAGAACGCTCGGACACCGGATATCAGCCGGGCGGGTATCTTGGTTCGTCATGCCCGGACTTGTTCCGGGCATGACGGTGCGGAGGGATGGTTGGCCAAACCTGTCCCCGCGAAGGTGGCGGCCGACCGTGTCGGGAGGCAGCCAAGGAAGGGTTCCAGCCGGACCGCCTAACCCGCCAGCGTGTTGCTCAACCGGCCGATGCCCTCGACCTCGACCTCGATCCTGTCGCCGGCCTTCATGAACAGCTTGGGGTCGCGGCCGAACCCGACCCCGGCGGGCGAGCCGGTGGTGAACAGGTCGCCGGGCTCGAAGCGATACCATTGGGAGAAATAGGACAGGATCTCGGCGACGCCGAAGATCAGGTCGTCGGTCCTGGTCGACTGCACGACCTCGCCGTTCAGCGTCGTGGTGAGCTGGAGGTCGTGCGGGTCGGCGATCTCGTCGGCGGTGACCATCACCGGACCGCACGGGGTGAAGCCGGGAAGCTGCTTGCCCATGATGTTGCGCTCCCAAGCCTGGATGATGCCGAACTTGGCTTCGGCGGCGAACACCTCGCCCACCCAGTCGCGCGCCGAGACGTCGTTGCAGATCGTGTAGCCGCCGATGCAGGACATCGCGTCGTCGACCGACACGTTGTGGCAGCGCCGCCCGACGACGAAGGTGAACTCGCCCTCGAAGTCGATCATGTCGGGGCATTGCGGCGGCACTTGGATCGGCTTGCCGGAACCGGTGAGCGAAGACGCCGCCTTGACGAAGGCGGTCGGGTTGGGCGGCGTCGGCGTGCCGGACATCTCTTCGAGATGGCGGCGGTAGTTGAGCCCCTCCGACAGGATCAGGTTGGGATTCGGAATCGGCGGCAGGAGCGGCGCATCGGCGAAGGGTCTGAGCGCGCCGGTCTCGCGCAGGCGGTCGCGCCCGGCGGCTTCCAGCGCGTCGACGGTCCGCCGCACCGCGTCCAGCCCGTCCTCGCCGGCGGCGAGGATGCCCCGCACGCTGCCGGGCACCAAGCGGGCCGCGGGAACCGTATCGGCGGCGAGCGTCAGGTCGAGCACCGTGTCTTCGTCGACCAGCACGGCGGGGCGGCCGTTTCCGCCGGTGTCCAGCGTCAGCAATTTCATTCCGTTCTCCCGATCCGGCTTTGCGCGGGGTTCGCGCGGCCGGCATTCTACCGTGGCCGGCCGGGGACGGGCCAACGGCCCGGCGCGGACAGGCGGGGAGACGGCATGACGCACGGCATCGGCCAGCCGGTTCGACGCACCGAGGACCGGCGCTTTCTCACCGGGCGCGGCCGCTTCGTCGACGATTTCGTGCTGCCGCGCATGGCGCACGGCGCGGTGCTGCGCTCGCCATACGCGCATGCCCGGATCGCGGCGATCGACGCCGCCGCCGCGCGGGCGGCGCCCGGCGTGCTCGCGGTGCTGACCGGCGCGGAATACCGGGCGGACGGCCTCGGCTCGATCCCGTGCTACTCGATCGACGACGCGATCCTCTCCGCGCCGGCGCGGCGGAGGCCGACCCCGGCCATCGCGCTCGACGCCGCGCGGCATGTCGGAGCCCCGGTCGCCTTCGTCGTCGCCGAGACCCGCGACCGGGCGCTCGATGCCGCGGAGCTGGTGTCGATCGACTACGAGGAGCTCCCGGCGGCGGTCCTGCCGGGGGTCCCGGAGGACGATTGCTTCACCGTCGAGATGGGCGACCCGGCGGCCGCGGAGGCCGCCTTCGCCTCGGCCCGCCACGTCGTCCGGCTCGCGCTCCACAACAACCGGATTACCGCCGTGCCGATGGAGCCGCGCGGCGCGGTCGGGGAGTACGACGCCGCCGACGGCCGCTACCGGCTCCATCTGAGCTGCCAGAACCCGCACCGGGTCCGGCAGTTCCTCGCCCAGGGCGTGTTCGGGATTCCCGAGAACCGCCTGTCGGTCGTCGCCCGGGACGTGGGCGGCGGTTTCGGCATGAAGGGCGGCGTATTTCCGGAGGAAGCGCTGGTCCTCTGGGCGGCGCGGCGGCTCGACCGCCCGGTCAAGTGGATCGCCGAACGGAGCGAGAGCCTCGCCAGCGACACCCATGCGCGCGATCAGCGGGCGACGGCGGAGATGGCGCTCGACGGGGACGGGCGCATCCTCGGGCTCCGCGTCGACGCCGACTACAATCTGGGCGCCCATCTCGCGGCGGGGGCCGGGATCTCGCCGGTCCATTCGACGACGCTCTATTCCGGCGTCTACGCGATCCCGGCGATCCGGGCGAGGACGCGGGCGGCCTATACCAACACCGCCTGGACCTCGCCCTATCGCGGCGCCGGCCGGCCGGAGGCGACATACGTCCTCGAACGGCTGGTCGAGAAGGCGGCGCGGGAGACCGGGATCGACGCGATCGCGCTGCGGCGCCGCAACTTCATCGCGCCGGACGCGATGCCGTACAGGACGGCGCTGACGCTGGAATACGATTCGGGCGCGTTCGAAGACGTCATGGACGCCGCGCTGGCGCTGGCGGACTGGGACGGGTTCGCCGCGCGCCGGGCCGAAACCGAGGCGCGCGGCCTGCTGCGGGGCCGGGGCATCGCCTGCTTTCTGGAGTCGGCGGCGATGTCGAACGAGCGCATGGAGATCCGCTTCGACGCGAGCGGGTCCGTCACCGTGCTCGCCGGCACGTTCGGCCACGGCCAGGGCCACGAGACCGTCTACGCCCAGATGGTGTCGGAGTGGCTCGGGGTCGAGTTCGCCAGCATCCGGCTGGTCCAGGGCGACACCGACGCGGTGTCGGTCGGCCGCGGCACCTTCGGCTCGCGCTCGATGACGGTGGGCGGTTCGGCGCTCAGGCTCGCCGCCGACAGGATCGTCGAGCGGGGCAGGGAGATCGCCGCCTACCTGCTGGAAGCCGCGCCGGACGATATCGCCTTCGACGCCGGCGCCTTCGCGGTCGCCGGGACCGACCGCGCGGTCGGCATCGTCGACGTGGCGAAAGCGGCCTACGCCCCGTTCGGCTTTCCGGCCGAGCTCGGGCTCGGGCTGGAGGGCGTCGGCGACTACGCGGCCGGCGGGGGGAACTTTCCCAACGGATGCCAGGTCGCCGAGGTGGAGGTCGATCCGGAGACGGGCGCCGTCGACCTCGTCCGGCTGTCCGCGGTCGACGACGTGGGCAGGGCGGTCAACCCTCTGCTGCTGGACGGGCAGATCCACGGCGGCATCGCGCAGGGCGCGGGCCAGGCGCTGACGGAGGACGTGGTCTACGACCGGGACACGGGGCAGTTGCTGACCGGATCGCTGATGGACTACGCCCTGCCGCGCGCCGACGACCTGCCGTTCTTCGCGCTCGCGACGCGCAACGCGCCGACCGCCAGCAACCCGCTCGGCGTCAAGGGGGCGGGCGAGTCGGGCACCGTGGGCGCGGCGCCGGCCGTGATGCACGCCATCCTCGACGCGCTCGCCCCGCTCGGTGTGGACGATATCGCCATGCCGGCGACGCCGGAACGGGTCTGGCGGGCGATCCGGAGCCTTGTCAATGCGTGACCGCCGAACGATATGGAAACGAACGACGGAGGAACGCTCATGTCCATGCACCGATTGATCGCCGCCCTCGCGCTCGCCCCGCTCGCGCTGGGATGGCTCCCGGCCCGCGCCGAAAGCCCGACGGTGGTCGAGCTGTTCACCTCGCAGGGCTGCTATTCCTGCCCGCCGGCCGAGCGCTTCCTCGGCGAGCTCGCCGGCCGCGACGGGATCCTCGCGCTCGAATTCCACGTCGATTACTGGGACAATCTGGTCTACGGGTCGGCCGGCAAGTGGAAGGACCCCTTCTCGAGCCCCGCCTTCACGGCGCGCCAGCGGAATTACAATGTCACGATCCGCAAGCGCACAGGGGTGTACACGCCGCAGATGGTGGTCGACGGCAAATTCGAGGTAGTCGGCAGCCGCGAGGGCGCGGTGGAAAGCGTCATCGAGGATGCCCGGGCCCGAAGCGGCGGGCGCGTCAAGGTCTCGGCGCTGCCCACCGGGGCGGGGCTCAAGGTCTCGCTGAAGGACGGCCCCGACCGCGCGGGCGGGGTCTGGCTGGTGTCCTTCATCCGGCGGGCGGCCACCCGCGTGCTGCGCGGCGAGAACCACGGCAAGGTGCTGGTCAACCACAACATCGTCACCGGCATGCGCCGGATCGGCGAGTGGAACGGCAGGGACACGACCATCGACGTTGCGTCGGTGCGGAACGACGCGGAGCGCGGCTGCGCCGTCCTCGTCCAGGCGGGCGGGGCGGGGCCGATCCTGGGCGCGGCGCCGTGCCGGGCGGCGAGCTCGTGAGCGGAACCTACGCCGACGCGGGCGGCGTGCGGCTCTACTGCGAGGACACCGGCGCAGGCTACCCGATCGTGTTCGTCCACGAGTTCGCCGGCGACACGGCGAGCTGGGAGCCACAGGTCCGCTACTTCAGCCGGCGCTATCGCTGCATAACCTACAACGCGCGCGGCTACCCGCCGTCCGACGTGCCGGAAGACCCCGCGGCCTACGGCCAGGCGAGGGCGGCCGACGACGTGGCCGCGGTGCTCGACCATTTCGGCATCGGGCGCGCCCATATCGTCGGGCTCTCGATGGGAGGCTTCGCGACGGTCCATTTCGGGCTCCGCCACGCGGCCCGCGCCCGCTCGCTCGTGGTGGCGGGCTGCGGCTACGGCGCGCCGCCCGACACGCACGCCGAATTCTCCGCCAGCGCGCGCGCCAACGCCGACCGGATCGAGGAGATCGGGATGGAGGCCTTCGCCCCGGACTACAGCGAGGCCGAGGCGCGGCTGACGCTGAAGCGCAAGGACCCGCGCGGGTTCGACGACTATCTGGCGCAGTTCGCGGCCCACTCGGCGCTCGGCTCGGCGATGCACATGCGCCACGTGCAGGGCGGCCGCCCCTCGCTCTGGGACTTCGCCGAGCCGCTCGCGGACCTTTCGATGCCGGTGCTGGTCGTCTCGGGCGACACCGACGGGGACTGCCTCGAGACCGGCATCTTCCTCAAACGCACGATGCCGGATTGCAGTCTCTGGATCGCCCCCGACACCGGCCACGCGGTCAATCTCGAGGAGCCCGACGCCTTCAACCGCGAGCTCGCGACCTTCTTCGCCGCGGCGGAGGGGCGGAGCGGACCCTAGATGTACCCCAGGAAATAAAGCGCGCCGGGCAGGCAGACCGCCATCAGGACGCACCACCAGATTATCGCGGTGCGGAGCGGGATCGGCCGGCCGATCTTTCCGTCAGGCCGCGCGAGGTGCATCCGGACCGCCTGGCTGATGCGCCAGGTGTCGGTCACCCCCGCCCCTCCCCTGACCGCACGGGGCTCATTGCACCCGCTTCGCCCGAGCGCGGCCGGCGTCGGTTTCCGGCTCGAGGAAGATGTCGTCCACCGCCAGCCGTTTCCGGATCAGCCCGCAGTCGTGGGAATAGAAGATGGCGGTCTCGAGGTTGTGGCGGTTGGCCTCGCCCAGCCCGTACCGCCACGGGTCCTCCCCGCCGAAGAACTCGGCCTCCTCGTCGCGGTAGGAATTGTACCAGGCAAGCGGCACGATCCGCGGGTTGCGCAGCCGGACGTATGAGGCCGCCTTCGACGCCTCGAACGCGTTTATCAGGTTCCGCGCGAGCCAGGGGTGGGCGTCCGCCAGCTCCTTCCGGATCGCGGTGACGTGCATGATCGGGAAGATTCCGGTGCGTTCGAAATAGTCGCGCTCGATCTCGGCGTAGTCCTCGAACAGCCGGCCCACGCGCGGATCGCCGTCGACGATGGGGTCGATCACGTCGGCGTGCAGACAGGCGTCGATCTCCCCTTCCGCCAGCATGTCCTCGACCCGCCTTCCGGCCGGCGCGCGTTCGAGCCTGAGCCCGGGCTTCGGCGTGAACTCGACATCCTCGATCAGCTCGGAGACCCACTGCACCTCGGTATGGGGCACGCCGTATTCGTGCTCCAGCATGCCGCGCAGCCAGAGGATCGCGGTGGTCTGGAAGGTCTTCACCCCGATCCGCTTGCCGATCAGGTCCTTCGG
>JAJEHI010000009.1 GCA_022823775.1 Defluviicoccus sp.
GGACACGCCTTCCGACCGGCAGGACGCGATCGCCGACTATTTTTCGGTCGACCTGCCGGATTTCGACGCCTGGCGGGACGAATTGCGTGCCCGGGTTCCTACGGTCTTCCCGGCCGAGTTCCGCATGGCCGACGATGCGGAAGCCTTTCGGGCATCCCTTCCCGACGCCGCGGGAGCGATCGTGGAAGGCATGAAATTCGGCGCGGCCGAGCTCGATTGCGCGCCCAACCTCAAGATCGTGCAGAAGTTCGGAGCCGACCTCCGCAACATCGACGTCGAAGCCTGCGCGGCGCGCGGCGTTCCGGTCAAACCGCTCAGACGGCGGGTCAACGGCGCGGTCGCCGAGCACGTCTTCGCCCTGATGCTGGCGCTGGCCAAGAAGCTCTGCGAGATCGACGGGCGGATCGATCCCGGCAGCCTCGAAGAGATCGGCTACGCGCCGAAGCTCTACGACAGCCGTCATTGCGGGCGGTCCAACTGGGGCCGGATCGGCGGGATCGGAACGCTCGAAGGGGCGACGCTGGGGGCCGTCGGGCTGGGCGAGATCGGGCGCGAGCTCGCCAGGCGCGCCTCGGCTTTCGGCATGGAGGTGCTCTACTACCAGCGCCGCCGGCTCCCACCTGAAGTGGAACGGGCGCACGGCGCCAGCTATTGCAGCTTCGACGATCTGCTTGAGCGATCCGACTATGTCTCCGTCCAGCTTCCGTCGAACGCGGAAACGAAAAACATGTTCGATGCGGCCGCGTTCGGTCGGATGAAGCCGGGAGCGGTGCTGATCAACGTGTCGCGAGCGGAAATCCTGGACCGCGCCGCGCTCATCGAAGCGCTCGAAAGCGGCCATATCGGCGGCGCCGGACTCGACGTGTTCTGGGAGGAGCCCGCCGCTCCGGACGATCCCCTCACCCGCTTTCCCAACGTGGTGATCACGCCGCACACCGCGGTCGCGGCCCGCTGGAACGGCGCGCGGGACGTGGAGGAAGCAGTGCTCAACTTCGCGGAGGCGATCGGCTGAACCTGGACGCGACCCGGCGGATCGCGGAGTTCGCCGCGGACCTCGCCTTCGACGACCTTCCGGAGGCGGTCCTGGAACGCGGCAGGGTCCACGTTCTCGACTGCCTGGGCCTCGCCATCGCGGGCGCCCGCACCGACGCCGCCCGGATCGCGCGGGACCATGTGGACGCGTTGGGTATCGCGGACGGCGCGGCCTCGGTCCTCGGGACGCCGCGCCGCACCGCGCCCCGCTTCGCCGCCTTCCTCAACGCGGCCGCGATGCACGCGGATAATTTCGACGACACCAACCCGCAGGCGGTCGCGGAGCGGAACGGCGGCATCCATGCCACCGCGCCTGTGCTCGCCGCCGCCCTCGCCGCCGCCGAGGAACGGGGCGCCGACGGGCGCGCGCTCTCCACCGCGCTCCACGCCGGGATCGAGATCGCCTGCCGGATCAACCACGCGATCGACGCGCGGCATTACCAAAGCGGGTTTCACGCGACGGGCACGCTGTCGACCTTCGGCGCCGCAGCGGCGGCGGCCATGCTCCAGGGTCTCGACAGAGACCGGATCGGCCACGCGCTTGCCTTCGCCGCGAGCGCGGCGGGGGGCGTTCGACAGAATTTCGGCTCGATGATCGAAGTGCTTCACCCCGGTCTCGCGGCTGAGGCGGGAATCGTCGCCGCGGACCTGGCCGCGCGGAGGCTGGCCGGGGCCGCCGACGCGCTCGGCGGCAGGGTGGGGTATTTCGAGGCCGCGGGCGGCGGGTTCGATGCCGGGTGGCTCGAACGGCTGGGCGATCCCTGGGCCATCGTCGATCCGGGGATGTGGATCAAGCCGTTCCCCAACGGCGCGCTGACCCATCCCGCGATGACGGGTCTGCTGGCGCTGAAGGACGAGCGCGGGTTCGATGGCGGGGACGTCGCGTCCATATCGGTCAGGACCAACCGCCGCGTTCTCGAAACCCTGATTCATCACGATCCGAAGAGCATCGGCGAGGCCCGTTTCTCAATGCAGTTCGCGCTCGCCCTGATCGCGGTGGAAGGCCGCGCGGGCCTCGCCGAGTTCACCGAGGCGACGCTCGCGCGCCCCGATATCCGCGCGGCGATGGAACGGGTGCGGTTCGCCGCCTATGACGAGCCGGAACCCGACTACACCAACATGACCACGCTGCTCGACGTGACGCTCACCGATGGAACCGGCCTCCACAGGCGCTGCGACTGGGCGCAGGGTTCCACGCAATCGCCGATGAGCTTCGAAGACGCGTCCGAAAAATTCATGCAATGCATTGCGTTCGTCGGCTTCCCGCCCGACTCCGCCGATGCCTTGATCGAAATCGTCGACACGCTGGAGTCGCTGGACGATGCGGGCCGGATCGCCTCGATTTGCCGACGGAGCCGGGACGGGCAATAGTCCTCCCTCGTCGTCACCATCGGGGGAGGAAACGATGCACGACATCCGGCGCGTGGTCACGGGACACGACGAGAACGGCAAGGCGGTAATCGTCATGGACGGCGCCGCACCCAACGTTCGCACCCGTCCCGTCGGCAATCTGGTCGCGACCCAGCTCTGGCGGACTTTCTCGACCCCTGCCGACAACAGCGGCCACGAAGATCCCGCCACGGGCGAGATCAAGACGCCGCCGCCGCCCGGCGGCACGGTGTTCCGCATCACCGAGTTCCCGCCGGTGACACCGGAAGTCGAGGCCTTGGAGCACAGCGCGGTCGCGGGAGCACTGGGCGCGATTCCTGCCGGCGACATCGCCAACAAGCATCCCTTCATGCACCGCACCAACTCGGTCGATTACGCGATCGTGCTGTCGGGCGAGATCGACATGTTACTCGACGACACGGAGGTGCACGTCAAGGCCGGCGACGTGATCGTCCAGAAGGGCACCAACCACGCCTGGGTCAATCGCGGCACCGAACCCTGCCGCATCGCCTTCATCCTGATCGACGCGGAGCCGGTTCCGAACGCGGTGTGAGCGGGGCGGACCGATTGCGTCCCTCGATACGGCGCTTCGCGCCTACTCGGGATGAGGGTTCAAGAGACTCCCTCACCCTGAGTAGCGGCGTAGCCACGTATCGAAGGGCGGCGCGATGCCCTACTTGAACGGCAGGAGGACCGTGGCACCGGTGGTCTTCCGCGCCTCGATCGCGCGGTGCGCCTCGGCCGCCTCGCTGAGCGGGTAGAGGTGATTGACGGCGGGCTCGACCGCGCCGTTCCGGACGACCTCGAACAACTCCCCGGCCCCGGCGATCAGATCCTCCCGCTTCGCCATGTAGTGCATAATCGCCGGCCGGGTCAGGAACAGCGAGCCGCGCGCGCCGAGCTCGATCACGTCGACCGGGTCGGGCGCGCCCGAGGCGTGGCCGTAGCTCGCCATCATGCCGAGCGGACGCAGGCAGTCCATCGAACGGCGGAAGGTGTCCTTGCCGATCGATTCGTAGACCACGGCGCAGCCCTCGCCGTTCGTGACTTCTTGAACCGTCGCGACGAAGTCGTCCTCGCCGTGGACCACCGCGTGGTCGCAACCCGCCGCGCGGGCTCGTTCGGCCTTCTCTTCAGTGCTGACGGTTCCGATGACCGTAGCCCCG
>JAJEHI010000160.1 GCA_022823775.1 Defluviicoccus sp.
CGATGCTCTTCGTCCCCTCCATCGGCGGGCACAGCCACACCGTCATCGAGGACACGTCGGAGGAGGATATCGTCCTCGGCTGCCGGGTTCTGGCCGGCGCGGTGGCGCGCATCGCGGGTGCCTAATGTTTCACGTGAAACAAAGGTCAGCCTTGCTGACTTATCCATCGCATGAAGAAACCGTCCTAAGTGGCAAAAATTCCGCTCGCGCGAAATATCGTTGCGCGCCGCGCTCCGATTCCTGTCCCCCGGGGACGCGAATCCCCGGTTCGGCGCGATTCCGGGAAACCGACCGGTGAAACGGTCCCGTTATTCGTGGCACCGGATGACACGAATAACGGGAGTTAACGCAAATTCCGACCGGCCCCGGTCGTACCCGGTTACCGCGCGGCTCCCCCTCACCCCGGCCCTCTCCCCAGCGGGGAGAGGGGGATTCGCTCGCCGCCCATTCCTCCTCACTTTCTCCCCTCCCGCGTGCGGGAGGGGCCGGGGGAGGGCGGGTCGGCCGGGCGGATTCGGCTCTATATCTTCCGCCCCCGCAGCTTCTCGCGCAGCGCGCGGATGTGGGTGTCGGCGCCGGCGAGGTTGGGATGGACGGCGAGCGCCCGGTCGAAGGCTTCGAGCGCCTTCTCCTCCTCGCCCTCGGCGAGGCGGACCAGGCCGAGGCCGGACAGCGCGCCGAAATGGCGGGGTTCGAGTTCGAGCGTCCGGTCGATGTCGGCGGCGGAGTCCGCGAACCGGCCCATCATGTAGTTGACCGTCGCGCGCTTGTTCCACGCTTCGGCGAAGCGGGGCGCGCGCCGGACCATCTCGTCGAACGCGGCGAGCGCCGCGGGCAGGTCGCGGGCTCCCATCGCCCGCAGGCCGCGCACCATCAGCGCGTCGATCTCGGCGCTGCCGGATTCGTGCCAGATCCGCCAGATCGCCTGCTCCTCGTCGGCCGCCGCCTCCGCGCTCGATGCCGCCTTCAGCCGGTCGAACAGGGGCCCCAGCCTGGGATCGTTCTGGTTGGCGAGCCCCACCGTGGCGAAGCTCAACGCCGCCGCCCCGGCGATCCATGTCATCGCGCGGCGCAAGGGATCGTCATCCGCGGGAGAGCGCATGGCGTCGTCATCGTTCCCCATTCGCCGGCGACGCTCCGGGCGCCCGGCTAGCCGAGGCCGGGCCGCGCGCTTGCGAGGGGAACCGCATCGACCGAACGCTTCGCGACCATGGGGACAGCCCCGATTCCTCGACGTGCCGGAAATCCTCCGAGACCATGACAGCCTCCTCAGGAAATATCCATCACCGTAACCCAGACCGAACGCTGGCGCCCCCGGTTGACCACCGTGAGCTCGACCTGGGCGCCGATGCCGGCCTCGGCGAGCTCGGCCGCGAACTCGGAGACCGAGCGGACGGGAACCCCGTTCACCCTGACGATCACGTCGCCCAGAGCCTGCCGTTCCAGATCGGCGGCGCGGAGCCCCGCCTTCTCCGCCTCGGAGCCGGGCAGCACCCGCGAGACCACGAGCCCCGCCACGCCGAGCCGCGCGGCGGAATCCTCGCGCATCACCACGATTCCGATGCCGGGCCGCGGCACGGAACCGTCGCGGATCAGCCGCGGCACGATGCGGTTGACGATATCGACCGGGACCGCGAAGCCGATGCCCGACGACGCGCCGGTCTCCGAGAGGATCGCCGTGTTCACCCCGATCAGCCGGCCGGCGGAATCGAGCAGGGGCCCGCCCGAATTGCCGGGATTGATCGCCGCGTCGGTCTGGATCACCCCGCGCACCTCGCGGTCGTTGGAGGTGGGCAGGCGGCGGTTGAGCGCGCTGATCACGCCGGTCGTCAGCGTGCGGGAGAGGCCGAAGGGGTTGCCGATGGCGAACACCGACTGCCCGACCTTGAGGTCGCCCGAGGTGCCGATGGGGATCGGCCGGATCCGCCCCCGCGTCTCGCGCAGCCGGACCACGGCGAGGTCGTAATCCGGCGCCGTGCCGATGACGGTAGCCTGCACCGCCTCCCCGTCGTCGAGCCTCACCCGCACGGAGTCCGCGCCCCGGACGACGTGGAAATTGGTGACGACATGCCCGGCGCGGTCCCAGACCAGGCCGGATCCGGCGCCGCTTCCCCGGCTCGCCCGGTTCTCGGTGAAGATGTAGACGACCGAGGGCGATGCCTCCTCGAACAGCGTGACCGTCGACTGTTCGAACCGGGCGAGGTCGCCGCGCGGGGTCACGGCGCGGGGCGCGTCGTCGGTCAGCAGCACGTCCCGGACGAACCGGTCGCCGATATAGATCGTCGCCAGGATCAGCAGCCAGATGACCGCGAACAGGCCCCAGCGCCTGTTCATCGCCGCCGCCCCTAGCCCCGGCCGGCGCGCGACGCGGGGGCGATTTCCTCGACCGTCGTCATCGTCGGAACATTCGGAGTCGCGCGCGGCACGGCGGGCATGATCGATACTTCGGGGATCTCGACACCCGCGGCACAATACACCAAGCCCGACGGCTCCGTCACCGCGCCGGGCGTTGATCGGGCATCCGCCGCCGCTATGATCGGCGCCGGCCAATCTCAGGGAAGGAGACCATCATGGGCAGGCTCGACGGACGGGTCGCGATCGTCACCGGCGCGGGGCGCGGGATCGGGGTGCATTACGCCAAGGCGCTGGCCGAGGAGGGCGCGAAAGTGTGCTGCAGCGACATCCTCGATACCGAGAACACGGTCAACATCATCAAGCAGGCCGGCGGCGAGGCGATCGGCAACCGTTGCGACGTCACCGACCCGGACCAGGTCAGGGCGATGGTGGCGGAGACCGTCGAGGCGTTCGGCAAGGTCGACATCATGGTGACCAACGCCGCGATCTTCGCCGACCTGCAGCAGCGCTCCTTCATGGAGATCCCGGAAGAGGAGTGGGACCGGGTGATGGCGGTCAACACGCGCGGCGTCTTCTCCTGCGTCAAGGCGGTGGTGCCGGAGATGCGGAAGAACGGCTACGGCAAGATCGTCAACATCGCGTCGGGGACCGTCTTCAAGGGCACGCCGATGATGCTCCACTATGTGAGCTCGAAGGGCGCGATGGTGGCTTTCACCCGCTCGCTCTCGCGCGAGCTCGGCGAGCACAACATCTCGGTCAACGCGATCGCGCCGGGGCTGACGATGAGCGAGAAGGTGGTGGGCGACGACCAGTGGCTCGACATCAAGGACGCCAACGCCGCCACCCGCGCGATCAAGCGCGACGAGGTGCCGGAGGACCTGCTCGGCACGCTGGTCTATCTGAGCTCGTCCGACAGCGATTTCGTCACCGGCCAGACCATCGTGGTCGACGGCGGCTCGGCGATGCATTAGGGCGATATTCGACCGGACGCGGTATCCCCCTCACCCCTGAGCAACCGGGCACATAGGTAACAGTTCTGACCGGGGGCATGGGTAACAGTTTTCTTGTTTTGTTCAGGTCTGATTTCAATCGGGTTTTTGCTGCCGGGCCGGTGGGGTTGTGGGTAACCCGCTTGGGTTATCCACAA
>JAJEHI010000172.1 GCA_022823775.1 Defluviicoccus sp.
CATCGCCTTCGCCGTCGGCATACTGGCCCTGCTCGGCAGCCGGGTTCCGGCGGGGCTGAAGGTGTTCCTGCTGGCGGTGGCTGTGATCGACGATCTGGGCGCGATCCTCATTATCGCGGTCTTCTATACGGCCGATCTTTCGTTGACGTCGCTGGCCATCGCGGGCGCTGCCGCCGCTGTGCTGCTGGCCCTGAACCTGGCGGGCGCGACGCGTTTGCTGCCCTACATCCTTGTCGGCCTCATCATGTGGGTGGCGGTGCTCAAATCGGGCGTGCATGCAACCCTTGCCGGCGTGGTCGTCGCGTTCTTCATACCGCTGCGCACGAGCGATGTCTCGACGAAGCCGCCCCTGCTGAGGGCAGAGCACGGTCTGCACGGGTTCGTCGCGCTGTTTGTCATGCCGGTCTTCGCCTTCGCGAATGCCGGCGTGCATCTGGGCGGCCTCTCGCCCGGCGAATTCTTGTCGCCGGTCCCGCTCGGCATCGCCGCAGGGCTGTTGGTCGGCAATCAGCTCGGTATTTTCGGCCTGACATGGGCCAGCGTGCGGCTCGGGTTCTGCCGACTGCCCGAAGGGGTGACTTGGCTGCATGTCTACGGCGCCTCGGCGCTGGCGGGCATCGGCTTCACCATGAGCCTGTTCATCGGCGCGCTCGCCTTCGACGACCCGGCGCATCAGACGGCGGTCCGGATCGGCGTGCTGTCGGGCTCGCTGTTGTCGGGGATCGTCGGCTATACGACCCTGCGCTGGTTCGCAGGCAGGAGGCGCGCGGTCGCTGCGTGAACGCAAGGCCGGTAGTGCGCGGTCCGCAAGGGCAGGTCTTGAGGCGCGCAATTCTGATCGACGAACTGATTGCAAGTCTGAAACGTCAATCGGCGCCGGACCCTAAAGTTGACCGGGATTGCTTGCCATGGCGCAAGACAGGCCCTGCCGCTCCCGGATGGTGCTCCAGAACGCGGGCGGTGGCGAATCGCGCTTGCACGAGGACTTCGTTTTGGGTGAAGGTGATAGAGCGGTAGCGCCGTACCGGAGCGTATCGTCGGGATCGAGTTGGGGCCAGGTGGTGAGCGTCAGACTGACTTCGGGTAAGCGCCGCGCGCTCATCTTCGTTGTGATCTGAACTTTTCGTAGCCATCTGGCCGCTGTCAAAGACTGAGGCGACAGATGACGGACACATTGAATGAAAGAGTAACGGAGGAGGCCGGCGACGCTTCGGTCACGGTGGCAATGGCGCGAACTGCGCGCGGGTTGAGCCGAAAGCGATGAAGGGACGGATTGTCGCTGAAAGGTTCGAAGAGGAAGGGACGATGGCGCGAGTTATCGTCGTGCGTCCCGATTGATGCGGCTCGACATTGCCGCAGTTCGCAAGCTTGTCTATATCGCCTTCGAGCGGTCTTGATTCTATGGCTGGAGCCAACAGGGGCGGCGCAGGAATCCCTGGCGGACCGGCGGGGACATGAGGTGATCGCTTGAGCGACGGCAAGCTGTATGGCGGCAGGGAAATCCGCGCAGCCCTTGCGGAGAGCCGCAGGCTCTTCGTTTCCTGCGGCCTGTTCAGCGTCGCCGTCAACCTGCTGATGCTGACCGGCCCGCTCTTCATGCTCCAGGTCTATGACCGGGTGCTGACCTCGCGCTCCGAGGCGACACTGGTCGCGCTTATCGGGATCGTGGCGTTTCTGTTCCTGATGATGGGCATCCTCGACCATGCCCGCGCGCGGGTGATGGCGCGGGCCGGCGCGCGTCTCCAGGAACGCCTCGATTCGCGGGTGTTGCGGGCTGTGCTCTCGCGGGCCGTGTCCCCGGCCGAACGCGCGCGGCCGGCGACGGGCCTCCGCGACCTCGAGACCATCCAGCGCTTCGCATCGGGGTCGGGACCGTTCGCCTTCTTCGATGCGCCCTGGACGCCGATCTTCCTGTTCGCGCTGTTCACCTTCCACTGGATGCTCGGGCTTCTGGCGGTCTTCTCCGGCCTTCTTCTGCTTGTCATTGCGCTCCTCAACCAGCTCGGGACCTCCAGGCTCCAGGTAGAAGCGGGGGAAGCCGCGGCCCGGTCGGCGCATTTCGTGGAGCAGATGCGCGCCGGCAGCGAGACGGTGCAGGGACTCGGCATGCAGGATGCGGTGGTGTCCCGCTCGCGGGTGTTGCGGGGCGAGATGCTCGACCGGCTGCTGTCGATATCGGACCGGAACGGCCTGTTCAGCGTTACCTCGCGGACGCTGCGCCTGTTCCTGCAGTCTATGATGCTGGGGCTCGGCGCCTGGCTGGCGATCCAGGGCCAGGTGACGCCCGGCATCATGATCGCGGCGTCGATCCTGCTGGGCCGTGCGCTCGCGCCGATCGAGCAGGCCGTGATGCAATGGCCGTCGTTCCAGCGGGCGCTGGCGGCCCGGCGTTCGCTGGCGGCCCTGCTTGCGGAGACGCCGCCGGAGCCGGACCGCACGGAGCTCCCCGCGCCGCGCGCCCTCGTGGAAGTCCAGAACCTGGTTGTGGCTCCGCCGGGGGCGAATAGCGCGCCGGTGCGCGGCGCCACCCTCAGGCTGGAGCCGGGGCAGGCGGCTGGCATTGCCGGCCCTTCGGCATCGGGCAAGTCCACCCTGGCGCGCGCCCTCGCGGGCGTGTGGCGGCCGCTCGGCGGTTCGGTGCGGCTGGACGGCGCGGAACTGGAGCATTACGGCGATACGCTCGGGCGCCATGTCGGCTATCTGCCGCAGGAGGTCGTGCTGTTCGAGGGTACGGTGGCGCAGAACATCGCCCGCTTCACGCCCGGCGCCGATGACGAGGACATCGTCGAGGCCGCGAAGCGCACCGGCGGCCACGAGATGATCCTCGGCCTTCCCGGCGGTTACGATTTCCAGGTCTCGGCGGGGGGTGCTGCGCTTTCGGGCGGGCAGCGCCAGCGCATCGCGATGGCCCGGGCGTTTTACGGCTCGCCCGTTCTGGTGGTCATGGACGAGCCCGACTCCAACCTCGACGCGGACGGAACGATGGCGCTCGCCCGCGCCGTGGAAGGCCACAAGAAGCGCGGCGGGACGGTGGTGGTCGTCGCCCATCGCCACGGGGCGTTCGC
>JAJEHI010000141.1 GCA_022823775.1 Defluviicoccus sp.
CCCGCGGTCACCCGCGCCCGGTCGAGCCCCAGCGGCGCTTTCCAGTCGAGCGTCGCGTCGTGCCCGGTCCACGACTTGAACCGTCCGTCGCCCCGCCGGTTCTCGATCTCGTCGCGGTAGTTCACCGCCCAGACGGCGGCGAGGTTGCCGCGCCCGGTCGAGCTCACGATGCGCACCGCGTTGCGCGGCAGCGGGTACGGCCGCCCCTCGCCCGCGATGTACTCCTCGCTGCTCGCCACATGGCGCCAGAACCCGCGCATTGCGACGAAGCCCCAGCCGGTCTCCGCGCGCGCGCCGAACCGGGTGTTGAGCCCCGAGATCTCCACCCTGACGATGTTCGCGAAGCTCTCGTGGATGGCAATCTCTCCCGCCGCGCGCTCGATGCAGCCCGCGCCGCCGCCCGGCGGGCACTCGGGATGGTTCAGCATCGCCCAGTCGGCGTCGCGCCGCCCCGGCAGGTCCGAGGTCGTGAGCCAGTACCAGTCGGCGACGAGGTAGAACGGCCCCTCGCGGGCCTCCGCGCCGATCGAGCGCCTCTCCGAGCGCGACGGCTCAAGGTCGGGGTTTCCGCTGGTCCGGCGGGTCACCTGGCGGTAGTTCGACGTGTCGCAGGTCCGCGGCGGCGGCCCGCTCTCCGGGACGCAGCGCACATAGGGGTGATCCTGCGCCGCGGTGCTGTATAGGTGGTGCATCGAGGGTGCCTCGTCGCCCGCGCTCCACGAGCCGCGCAGCGTCACGATGTCGGTCGGTCGGTACTCCGCCCCGAGGCGCCACGCACGCAGGCCGCCGACGTCGTCGTACTCGTCGGCCCGCGCCGCCGCTCTCACGTCCATGCTGTCCGCGATCGGCACCGACACCTCCGCGAAGGCTCCCACCGTACTGCGCTCGCCCGAATAGCTGGTGCCGCCCGAGCCGAGCACCCCGTTCACGTCGCGGGTCCGGCCGTCCGTTGCCCGGAACGCCAGCAGGCGGTGCGCCTCCACGTCGGCGAACTCCACCCCCGCCGTCCATGCCGAGGCGCGCCCGCCGATGCCCGGACCCTTCCCCTCGAGCGCGAGACGCAGGCCCAGATGCCTCCCGCCGAAGTCCTCCTCCTGGCGCAGGCTGCTCCGCTCGATCGCCCTCAGGTGGTCCGGGTCCGTCGACAGGGGATCGGTCAGATCGTAGCGACCCGCCTCGATCTCCCGCCGGATGATCTCGGCGTCCACGAAGGTATCGCCTATCACCGAGCCGTCGAGCTTCCACGCGCCGACCTCCGCGTCGTAGCCGAGGCCGTCGGCGATCCGGCCCTCGACGCTTGCCGAGACATCGTACTCCTCGGCGTCCGTCTTCCAGTCCCGGTTGCCGTGGCCGATGAAGCGGTGCCCCACCGAAAAGACATCCTCTCCCGTCGCCTCGAACGCCGGGTCGGCCTCGCGCGCCGATTCGTTGATCGCGTCGAGCAGGCCCTCACCCGGGGCGATGGAGAAGACATCGACGGACGGCGCGTAGCGGAACGCCCAATGTCCCTGCGTAATGTTTGCGTCCATGTGGAGCCTGGCGTTCGTCCCGAGCGGGTGATCGAGGCTCAGGATCGCGCTCTTCCGGTCATGGCTCGCGCTGTCCCACCAGAAGTCGCCGTAGGCGAACCCGCAGCCCTTGTCGCCCGTGTCGATCCCCGGCGGGTTGCCGAGCGGGCCGGTATAGCCGTGCGCCGGATCGCACGCGCCCAGCGGCACCGATCTCAGCGCGTCCGCGCTCCTGTCCAGGACGTAGACCGTGTTGCCGCCGATGCTCACGTTCCTCGCCTCGGCGAAGCTCCCGCCTTCCGTCCACTCCGAACGACTGTGCTCGCGGGTGCTGCCGACGATCTCCTCGCGCTCGAGGATGTCGACGCCGACGCTCAGGTGACCGGTGCCAACCGCGCCGCCCCAGACCACGCTGCCCTGGCGCGCATCGCCCCCGTCGCGGCTCGGCATCCGCGCGACGGTGCGCACGTCGAAGCCGTCCAGACCCTTCCTCAGCACCAGGTTGAACGCGCCGCGCACCGCGGCGTGGCCGCCCAGCGTCCCCAGGCTCTCGCCCCGCAGCACCTCGATGCGCTCGACCGCCGACAGCGGGAGCGAGTCCAGATCGTGCGCCGTCGTCGCGTAGGGCCGACCGTTCACCATGATCAGCACGTCGCGCCCGCCGGTGAAGAAGTAGCGGACGATGCCGGTATCCAGCATCTCGCCGAAGGTCTGGGCACCGGAGCGCTCGATGAAGCCGCGGTCGTACTCGGCGACGATCCGAGGGGCCGGAGCCAGCGCGCCGCCATGGGCTTGACCCGCCGCGAGAATAACGGCCGCGGCGAGCGCCGCGAGGAGTGTTCTCATGGATCCCTCGCTCCTTTGTGGATGGGCGGACCGCGTTCCGCGCCCATCACCCGTCGGCACCAAGCGTTCTCAGGCAATGGTCGATCGACAAGCGTGCATAGCCCTAAAGCGGCGAATAATACGTTACGGCTGATCCATGACGCGATGCAAGGATTGAGCGCTGGCCTATGATCGGGAGCCCACAGTTGATCAGGAAAATCAAATCACAACGAGTTTGCCGTGGGTCTGCCCGGGTTGGGGCGTAGTCATCCGGGCGCGCTCAGTCGTCCCAGACCTCTTCCCAGCTGCCCTGGGTCGCCGCCTTCGAGTACTCGGTCGACCGGTTCTCGAAGAAGTTGGTGTGCTCCATGCCGTTCAGCATTTCGTCCATCCAGGGCAACGGGTTGCGCTCCATGCGGTAGATCGGCTGCAAGCCGAGCTGGGACAGGCGCCGGTCGGCGATGTAGCGGATGTATTGCTTGACCTCCGCTCCGGTCAGCCCCTCGACGCCGCCGAGCTCGAAGGCGAGGTCGATGAACGCGTCCTCGTGTTCGATCACGGTGTTGCAGATCGTGTAGAGCTCGCGCTGGAACTCCTCGGTCCAGATTTCCCGGTTCTCGTCGATGAAGGTGCGAAACAGGTGGATGATCGAATCGGTGTGGAGCGACTCGTCGCGCACCGACCAGGAGACGATCTGTCCCATCCCCTTCATCTTGTTGACGCGCGGGAAGTTCATCAGGATCGCGAAGCTCGCGAACAGCTGGAGCCCCTCGGTGAAGGCGCCGAACACGGCGAGCGTCTTGGCGATGTCCTCCTTGGTGTCGGTGCCGAACTGCTGCATGAAGTCGTACTTGTCCTTCATCTCCTTGTATCGGAGGAAGGCTTGGTACTCGGTCTCCGGCATGCCGATCGTGTCGAGCAGATGCGAGTAGGCGGCGATGTGGACGGTCTCCATGTTGGAAAACGCCGCCAGCATCATCTGGACCTCGGTCGGCTCGAACACGCGGGCGTAATGCCGCATGTAGCAGTTGTTCACCTCGATGTCGGACTGGGTGAAGAAGCGGAAGATCTGGGTCAGCGTGTGGCGCTCTTCCGCGCTCAGCTTGTTGTGCCAGTCCTTGACGTCGTCGGCGAGCGGAACCTCCTCGGGCAGCCAGTGGATGCGCTGCTGCGTAAGCCAGGCGTCATAGGCCCAGGGGTAGCGAAACGGCTTGTAGACCCCTCTGGAATCGAGCAGCGACATCGGCGTTCC
>JAJEHI010000113.1 GCA_022823775.1 Defluviicoccus sp.
GGCGGCCGCCCAAGGCCCGGCAGGACGGCCGGAGCGGCGGAATTCCCGGCCGTATCCGGCCATGCCGCGGCCAGTTTCGCCGCCAACGCCGTCGCCGGACCGATCTCGATCACCGCGCCGATGCCCGCCGCGGCCAGCGTTGCGGCGCAGCCCTCGACGGAGTCCGGCTCTCCCGCCGCCTGCCGGCGCCAATAGGCCGCATCCCCGGCATCGTCGGGCGATACGGCGAGCCCCGAGACGGCGTCGACCAGCGTCAGCGCCGGCGCGCCCAGGGCGATGTCATCCGGCGCCGCGCCGGGATCGTCCGGGGTCGCGGCCAGGCGCAGGCCGTCCTCCAGGCTGAACACCCCGGCGGCCTGGGCGGCCGCGAGCGCCCCCGTCCCGAGCCCGAGCGCCGCGCCTGGCCGCACGCCGACGCTCGACCACAGGGCGGTGAGCGCGCATTCGAACGCGTAGGCCGCCGGCCGCGCCCACTCAGGATCGTCCGGGTCTCCCGCGGAACCTTGCCGCCCGAACAGGTTGTCCAGCAGCGAGGCGCCCCGTATTTCGCCGAACACCTCCTCGCAGCGGTCGAGAACCGTCCGCATCGCCGGCTCGCTCGCATACAGTGCTTCGGCCATCCCGGTTCGGCCGTTGCCGAGCCCGGCGTAGGCGAAGGCGACAGTCGCCGGCGTCACGGGTCCGGAATCGCCGTCCGCCGCCGCCAGCGCCCGCAAACCCTCGCGAAGCGACTCGCGATCCTCGAACGGCACGGCCCTGCGATGATCGAAGTGGCTTCGCCCGATGCCGGCGGTCCATGCCATGTCCGAGAGGGCCGGACCGGACGCCGCGCCGTCCGCCGCAAGTGCCGTTTCCCGCTCGTCGAGCCATGCGAGATACCGCTCCGCCAGCTTCCGAAGCGAGGGCGCGGATTTGCCGGAGAGCGGCAGAAGCCGCGTTCCGCGTGCGGCAAGGCTTTCGCCCGGCCGCGGCTGTTCCGCGGCGGCGACCGGCAGCGGGACGCCCTCCGGGTCGGGCGGCCCGTCGCCCGGATTGCCGTAGCC
The DNA here is from genome assembly GCA_022823775.1 of Defluviicoccus sp. Lineage (GTDB taxonomy): Bacteria > Pseudomonadota > Alphaproteobacteria > MPNO01 > MPNO01 > MPNO01. Next base: position 1,044 of record JAJEHI010000113.1, read on the forward strand.
CTCCACGACGACATGCGCGTTGGTGCCCGATATCCCGAAGGCGCTGACCCCGGCGAGCGGCGGCCGGTCCGGCGCGGACGGCCAGTCCGTCGCTTCCGACACGACGCGCACCGGCAGCCGGTCCCAGTCCAGGTGCGGGCTGGGATCGCTGAAATGCAGGTGTTTCGGGATCAGGCCGTGGCGCATGGCCAGGACGACCTTGATCAGCGCGGCGACCCCGGCCGCCGATTCCAGATGGCCGACATTGGTCTTGACCGAACCGATGAGCAGCGGCCGTTCGCCGTCCCGCGCCCTGCCATAGACCGCCGCCGCGGCCTGCACCTCGATGGGGTCGCCAAGTTCCGAGCCCGCGCCGTGCGCCTCCAGGTAATCGACGTCCGACGGCTGAACGCCCGCTTGCGCCAGCGCGTCTTCGATCACCCGCTCCTGCGCCGGGCCGTTCGGCACCGTCGGCCCCGCCGCCGCCCCGTTCTGGTTGACCGCCGCGCCCCGGATGACCGCCCAGATGCGGTCGCCGTCGGCCTCGGCCTCCGCCAGCCGCTTCAGGACGACCATGCCGCAGCCCTCGCTGCGCACGAAGCCGTCCGCCGAGGCGTCGAAGGTCATGCAGCGCCCCTGCTGCGACAGCATCCCCAGCGCCGCCATCTCCGTGGTCAGCCCGGGCGAGAGGACCGCGTTCACGCCGCCGACCAGGGCCAGGTCCACCGCGCCGTCCCGCAGGCCGGCGACCGCCTGCTGCACCGTGACCAGGGACGCCGCGCAGTTGACCATCACCGGCATGGCGGGACCCGTGAGACCCAGGTTGTACGCGACGCCGCCGACCGCCATGCCGCTCGCGGTGCCGAGATAGTTGAGGCCGTCGCCGGCCGCCGTCATGAGATCGCGGTATTCGCTGGTCGCGATCCCCGCATAGACCCCGGTGCGGCTCCCCCTCAGGCCCTCGGGATCGATCCCCGCGTCCTCGAGCGCCCGCCAGCTCGTCTCCAGAAGAAGCCGCTGCTGCGGGTCCGCCATCCGCGCGCCGATCGGCGTCATGCCGAAGAACCCGGCATCGAAGCGGTCGATCCCTTCGAGGAAGCCGCCGCGCCCCCGGATGCCGCTCTCGGCCGCGGGGTCGCCCGCGACCCCGGTCCACGGGCCGTTGTCCTGCCGCCCGTTCGTTACCGCATCGCTGCCGGTTTCGAGCTGGCGCCAGAACGCCGCGATGTCCGGCGCGCCGGGGAACCGGCACGCCATGCCGACGATGGCGATTCCGTCGTCCCGGCGCCCCTCGGCAGGTTGCGGGGCCGGCGGCTGCGCGTCCGGCCCGGGCGCCGGCTCTGGGTCTGCTTCAGGGGCCGCCTCGGGCTCGCCCAGCGCGTCCACCAGATGCCGTGCGAGATCGGCGATGGTCGGGTAGTCGAACACCAGGGTATTCGGTGCGGCATAGGTATCCGCGAAGGCGCGGTTGAGGCGGTTGCGCAGTTCGACCGCCATCAGGGAGTCCATCCCCAGGTCGAAGAACCCGACCGTGGACGCAGGCGCCGAGGGCAACCTCAGCACCGCCTGGACCTCCCCCTGCAGGAAGGATGTCAGCAGGTCCTCGCGTCCCGCCGCGGGGGTCGCGCCAAGCCGGGCGAGCAGGTCTTCCGACGAGGACGAACCGTCCTCCTCGTCCGCCGCGCCGGCGAGCAGATCCTCCAGGAAGGGCGGGCGGCCGCCGAGGGCGTCTCCGAAGACCGGCCAGTCCACCGCCGCCACCGCCGCGTTCACCGCGTCCTGGCGCACCAGGCGTTCGAACGCCTTGAAGCCCCGCTCCGGCGTGAACCATCCGGTGCCGGTTGCCTCCCGGCGCCCGGCGATCCGCTCGCGCTGTTCCTCCGCCTCGCCCAGTTCCGACCAGGCGCCCCAGGCGATGGCCTGGCCGGGGAGGCCCAGCGCACGCCGGTGGGCGGCGAGTTGATCGAGGAAGGCGTTGGCTGCCGCATGGTTGGCCTGTCCCGGATTGCCGAAAATGCCGGCGACGCTCGAGAACAGGACGAACATCTCCAGATCGCGGTCCATCGTCGCCCGGTGAAGATGCCAGGCCCCCAGCATCTTCGGCCACAGCACGGTCTCGAAGCTCTCCCAGCTCTGATTGCCGAGGGCGGCGTCCGACAGCACGCCGACGCTGTGAATCGCGCCGACCAGCGGCGGCAGGGCCTCGTCCATCCGCGCCAGCATGGCATCGAGCGCGGCCGCGTCCGTCACGTCCGCGATCTCGACCTCGATCCTGAATCCGCGGGCGCGTAGCGCCCCGATCGCCTTTTCCGCCGCCGGGTCCGGCGGCCGGCGGCCGTTCAGCACCACCGTTCCCGCGCCGCGCTCGGCAAGCCATTCGGCGAGCGCGCAGCCGATGCCGCCCAGGCCGCCCGTCACCAGATAGGTTCCGTCCTGCCGCAGCCCTCCGGCTTTGAGGGGCGGCGCCGTCAGCACGATCTTGCCGATATGCCGCGCCGCGCGCATGAAGCCCATCGCGGCGCTCGTCTCGGCCAGCGGCCATCTGGTGTGCCTGAGCGGTGCAAGTTCGCCCGCCGCCATGCGCGCCAGCACGTCTTTCAGGGCCGCGCCCGGCCGTGCCGGGTCGTGCTGTTTCAGGACGTAGAGATCGAGGATCGAATAGGCGACATCGGGCCGGAGCGCCGTCATCTCCTCTTCGCTCAGGATGTCGCGCCGGGCGAGCTCCACGAAGCGGCCGCCCTCGGCGAGGCATGACAGGCTCGCCTCGATAAAGCCCTCGCCGGTCAGGCTGTTCAGCACGATGTCGACCCCGGCGCCGTCCGTCGCGTCGAGGATATCCCCGCCGAACGCGGTCGAGCGGCTGTCGAACACATGCTCGACTCCGAGCCCGCGGAGATAGTCCTGCTTGGGCGCGCTCGCGGTCGCGAACACCTCCGCACCCGCCGCCCGGGCGAGCTGGATGGCGGCGAGCCCGACGCCGCCCGCGCCTGCGTGAATCAGCACCCGGTCTCCGGCCTTGAGCCCGGCAAGCTCGTAGGACAGCACGCAGGTCACGAACACCGAGGGGACCGTGGCGAGCGCCGCCGCCGACATGCCCGGCGGCGCGGGCGCGACCAGGTCCTCGTGGGTCACGACTTCCGGCCCGAAGGTGCCGAACGCGAAGCCGGCCACCCGGTCGCCCACCGAGACGGCGGTTGCGTCCGGACCGGTTTCGACAATCCGGCCGCAGAATTCCTCGCCCAGCAATCCCTCCTCGACAAGGCCCATGGCCCGGAATACGTCGAGGAAATTCAGTCCGCAGGCGTCGACCGCGACACGCACTTCGTTCGGTTCCAGGGCTCGCGCCGCCAGCGGCTGCACCTGCAGCGTCTCGATCGCGCCGCCCTCGTCCGGCGCCAGCACCCAGTCCGCCTCCTCCGGCAGGGCGAGACGCGCCGCGCCGTCGCCCGTCCGGACCAGCCGGGCGGCCCGGCGCCGCTCCCCGCGATGCGCGATGTGGCTTTCCGAATCGGGGAACAGCAGTTCGTTGGCGAGCACGGTCTCCGGCTCCGCGGCCTCGGGATCGAGATCGAGCATCCGCGCCTGCAGCTGGGGCGCTTCCCGCAGAACCACCCTGCCCAGGCCCCAGAGGGCGGCGCCGGCCAGTTGTCCGGTCCGCTCCCGTTCCAGCACCTGCGCGCCGCGGGTGACGAACCACAGGCCCTTCTCGGGCACGGCGTCGGCGTCCCCGATGCCCTGGACGAGCGCGAGCGCGCTTGCCGCCGTCCGTTTCGCATCCGCCGCCATGTCCGCCGCCGTCGCGTCGGCCCCGTGCCCGTCCTGCCCGACGAGATGCACGGCGCCGGCGAAGGGCACGTCCGGCGGCAGGCCTTCGACCAGGGATTGCCACGATTCGCGCCGCTCCATCTCGACCGATGCCGTGACGATCCGCGTTTCGCTTCCGGCTGCCCCGTCTGCGACCCCCGAATCCTCACTGGCCAGCACCACCCGCTGGTTTTGTTCCGCGAGCCGCGCCGCCAGCGCCGCCGCCGCGCCGCCCCGGTCGGCGGCCAGGATCCAGACGCCCTCCGGCAGGTCGATCTTCGCCGGAGCCTGGCCGACGATGATTCCGCGATCCGGGAGGCCGGCCGCTTCCGACCGGTCCACGCCGAGAACCTCGGATCCGGTATATCCCGTGTCGGCGAGGGCCTCGCGCCACACATCGGGCCCGGCGAGGGCGTGGTTCGTGCGGTAGCGGTCGGCGAAGCGCCACCAACCGTCCAGTTGGCCGAAAATCAGATCCATCCAGCCCCGGCCGCGTTGGTTCTCCAGCGCCACCAGCAGCCCCGATGGCGCCAGGAGCGCCCGGCAGTGAGCGAGCGTCTCGTCCAGATAGCACGTGGCGTGCAGCACGTTGGCCGCGATGACCAGGTCGTAGGCATGGGGCTCGAAGCCCTGGTCCACGGGGTCCTTCTCGATATCCAGCATGCGGTAGTCGATCGAGGCGCCGTCCGTGCTGAAGCGCGACTCCGCATCGGCGAAAAAGCCGGCGGAGATATCGGTGTACATATAGTCGAACCGCCCGGCCGGAAGCTCGGGCAGGATGTATTCGGTCGCCGAGCCGATGCCGGCGCCGACCTCCAGCACGCGCAGCCGCCGCCCGTCCGGCAAGCCGTCCACGAGCGTCCGGACCACCTCGCCGATCATCCGGTTCGCCGCCCGCCAGACCGGCGCCAGCCGGTACAGGCCGCCGGCCGACGGCTCCGCATCGCCGAACAGCAGGGACAGCGGGTCCTCCTCGCCGCGGAGGACCTGGGGCAGGGCGCCGGCGCAGCGCCGGAACAGCCCGATCTCGTTGGCCGCGTGCGGGAAGCGCTCCGTCACCTCGGCCAGAAACGCCCCGGCATCGCCCGGCATGCCGTCCGGCAACGGATCGCCGGCGCCGGCCGCTACCGCGAAGCCGTCGTCCGTCTCCCGCACCACGCCGGAACGCGCCAGGATTTCAAGGAGCCGGCGGAGCAGATGCGTGTGCTCGGGCAGGATTTCGAGGTGTTCGCGCAGCGCTTCCGGGTCCGCGGCTTCGCCTGCCCGGCGCTCCCAGCCCAGGGTTTCCAGGGCCGAGAGCGCGTAGCACCACGAAACACGCTCCATTTCCCCTTGCAGGTCGATTTCGGCCGTGACCTCGACCCCTTCGTCGCCGAGATACTTGGAGAAGGGATGCGAGCGGGCGGCGGCGGCCGACGGGCTCGGCAGGAAGTCCGCGGGCAGCATGCCCGGCGGCGGGGCGCAGTCGCGCCATACCACCTCGTAGAGCAGGTCTTCGACGCCTTCGACGGCCGCGAGCAGCGCCGCGCGGGTCGCGCGTTTGACGGTGAAGCCGGCGAGTTCGCCGACAAGCTCCCCGCTCCCGGCGTAGAGGCGCATGTCCGCCGCATGAACCTCCGGCGTTCCGGCGTTTCCGGTATCGGCCGCTGCATCGCGCGGGCTTTCCCGCACCGTCACATGGCAGAACAGCCGGTCCGGCAGCCCGTCCCCGATCCACAGCCGCTCCCAGGCGAACGGCAGATAGGTGGTGCCGTCACCGATTCCGTCCGGATCGCGCGCCGCCGCCATGATCTGAAAGCAGCCGTCGAGCACCAGCGGATGCACGTCGAGCGCGTCCCGTTCCTGCCCGGCGGGCAGCGCCACCTCGCCGAGCGCCTCGCCGTCCCGCGCCCAGAGGGCGGTCAGGGTGCGGAAGGCGGGGCCGAGATCGATCCCGACGTCCGCCTTGGCGCGGTAGTAGGCGGGCAGGTCCACCGGCGAGAGCCCGGCCTTGAGGCTGTCGGCATCGAACGGCGGCGCGGCCGGGGGCGGGCCGCCGGCGCCGCCGGAAACCTGCCCCTCCGCGTGCAGCGTCCATTCCTCGTCGTCGTCGCCCTTGCTGAGAACGCGCACCCGCCGCGACGGGCCGTCCCCGCCGGCATCGAGCAGGACCTGCATACGCCGGCCCGCGTCGCCGTCGCCTGTTTCTTCCCCTGTGCTCTCCCCGCCGAAGACCAGAGCGCTCTGCATCCGGAAGTCCTCGACGACAACCGCGTCGTCGCCCCCGGCGCGGCAGGCCGCCGCGGCCATGGCGCCGTAAAGCGCGCCCGGCGCGATCAGCCGGCCGAACACGCGATGGTCGGCGAGCCACGCCGGGTCGGTTGGGAAGACCTCCGTGTCGAAGGCAATTTCGCCGCTGGCGGACTCGTGCCGGCTGCCGAGCAGCGGGTGGCCGCTGGCCTGCCGCCGCCGCTTCGGCGCCTCGACCCAGTAGCGTTCGCGCTGGAACGGATAGACCGGCAGCGCGATGCGGCGGCGCGCCTCGCCGGCGAACAGCCCGTCGAAGCACAGCGGCAGCCCGGCCTCGTAGGCGCCCGCGACGGCCTCCACGAAGCCACCGCCGGTCCCGGGAGCCGGCGGTTCCTCACCGGTCGCCGGCCGCTGGAGGCTGGAGACGACCGCCGGCTCGGCGGCCCCGCCCGCGTCCGGCCAGGCCAGCGAGACCATCGGCCCGAGCACCGCGTGCGGTCCGATCTCCACGACCGCGTCCACGCCCAGCTCCGCCAGGGTCTCGACGCAGGCGCGGAACGCCACCGGCGCGCGCATCTGCCGGCGCCAGTAGGCCGCGTCCAGCGCCTCGCCGGTCCCGACCGTCCGTCCGGTGAGATTGCTGACGAAGGGGAGCGACGGCGGCGCGAAATCGAGCTCCGAGAGGGCGGCCTCCAGATCGTCCAGCGCGGGCTCGATCATGGCGCTGTGGTAGGCGGGGCTGCGGCGCAGCCGCGCGACCCGGATGCCGGCGGCCTCCAGGCGTTCTGCGATTGCGGCGATGTCCTCCGCCGGGCCGCTGATGGCTTGGTGCGCTCCGTTGTCGGCGGCGATGCACAGGCCGATGCCCGGCGCGGCCGCATTGTGTTCGTCCAGCGCCTCGGCGACGCGGTCGGGCGGGGCGAATACCGCCGCCATCGCCCCCTCGCCGGGCAGGGCGCCGACCAGCGCGCCCCGCACGGCCGCGAGCCGCAGGCCGTCCTCGAGATCGAATACGCCCGCGGCGTGCGCCGCTGCGATCTCTCCCAAACTGTGTCCGAGCACGGCGTCCGGCCGGATGCCGACGCTCGACCACAGCGCCGTCAGGGCGCATTCGAGGGCGTAGATCGCCGGCTGTTTCCACTGTGGATCGTCCAGGTCTCCCGCGGCGCCGGGACGGCCGAACATGACGTCGAGCAGGGAGGCGCCGCGCTCTTCGCCGATCAGGGCGTCGCACCGGTCGAGCACCGCGCGCACCGCCGGCTCGCTGTCATAGAGGGCCGCGCCCATGCCCGGCCACTGGCTGGCCTGCCCGGTGAAGACGAACGCCACGGTCGCCGCGTTGCGCGACGCCGGCCGCTCGTCCGCCCCGGCGATCGCCCGTAGACCCTCGCGCAGGGACTCCGCATCCCGGAACGCCACGCCCGTCCGGTGTCCGAAGTGGCTCCGGCCGACGCCGGCCGTCCAGGCCATGTCGGAAAGCAGGTCGCCGGACGCCGCGCCGTCGCCGGCGAGCGCCGCGTCCTGCCGGTCGAGCCATCCGAGGTAGCCTTCGGCGGCATCGCGCAGCGCCGCGCCCGTCTTGGCGGACAGCGGCAGCAGGCGCGTTGTCCGCGGACCCGGCCCGTCTTCCGGCGGCGGGGACGGGGCGGGGACCGGCAACGATACGGCGACCGGCTTCGGGGCGCCGGTGATCCAGCGGTCAGCATCGGGGGCCGGCTGGGCGCCGTCCGGCGACGGGTATCCCTCCAGCACGATATGCGCGTTCGTCCCCGACCATCCGAACCCGCTTACACCCGCCAGCGGCGGGCGGTCCGCGCGGGCCGGCCAGGGCGTCGGCTCGGTCGTGACCTGCAAGGGCAGCCGCTCCCAGTCCATCGCGGGATTCGGGTTGTTGAAATGCAGGTGCCTGGGGATGACTCCGCGATTGATCGCCAGCACGGTCTTGATCAGTCCGGCGGATCCCGCCGCGGATTCCAGATGGCCGATGTTGGTCTTGACCGAGCCGATCAGCAGCGGGCGGGCGGCATCGCGCCCGCGCCCGTAGACCGCCGCCGTCGCGTCGATCTCGATCGGGTCTCCGACCTCGGTGCCGGTCCCGTGCGCCTCCAGATAGTCGATGTCCGAGGCCCGGACGCCGGCCCGTTCGAGCGCCGCCGCGATCACGCGTTCCTGCGCCGCGCCGTTCGGAACCGTCAGTCCCGGGCTCGCGCCGTCCTGGTTCAGGGCCGTGCCCCGGATCACCGCCCAGATGCGGTCGCCGTCGGCTTCCGCGTCGGCGAGCCGCTTCAGGACCAGAATGCCGCAGCCTTCGCCCCGGACGTAGCCGTTGGCGGAGGCATCGAAGGTCTTGCACTGGCCGTCCGGCGACAGCATCCCGGCGTTGGCGCGATATTCGAGCAGCCGGCCGGAGAGAATGATGTTCACCCCGCCGGCAAGCGCGAGGTCCGCGTCGCCCCGCTGCAGGCCGGAGACCGCCTGGTGGGTCGCGACCAGGGATGACGAGCAGGCGGTGTCCACCGCCATCGCCGGGCCGCCGAGGCCGAGCGCGAACGCAACCCGGCCGATGGCCGTGTTGAGGGACGTGCCGGTGACCGCATAAAGGCTGGCCGCGGGTTCGGCCGGCCCCGCATTTTCGCCGGCTTCCAGGATCAGCCCCCGGTAGTCGTTGTTGCTGATCCCGGCGTAGACGCCCGTGCGGCTTTCCTTCAGCAGGTCCGGATCTATCCCCGCATCCTCGAGCGCGCGCCAGCTGGTCTCCAGGACCAGCCGCTGCTGGGGATCGAGCAATCGTGCTTCGACCGGCGAGATGCGGAAGAAGGCGGCATCGAACTGGTCGATCTCTTCGAGATAGGCGCCGAAGCGGCAGGCCTGGATCTGACCCGTATCGTCGGGGAAGAGCTGGCCCACGCGGCCGGCGCCCGATCCCGGAACGCCCTCCTGCACCGCGTTTCCGCCTTCTTCGAGCAGGCGCCAGAAAGCGGAAATGTCCGGCGCGCCGGGGAACCGGCAGGCCATGCCCACGATGGCGATCGGCTCGCCGCGGCCGGCGGGCCCGCCTTCTCCTTCGTCGGTTTCAATCGAAGGAGCGCCGGATGTTTCACGTGAAACGTCTTGGTCCATCATTCGGGTTCGTTATCTCCGTTCCGCGATTGAGCGCGAATCGACGATTGCTCGACGGTCGTGCGGTTTCCGCCGACAGTGTTTCAGACTGGACTATACTTCGACAATCTTGAAATGTCAGAATCCGCAAGGCGCGTCGTCAAGCCGGGGCGCGTGCGGGTTCGCCGCCGCCGGGCGGCATGGTGTGGACAGGGGGTCGACAGGGGGTCGCGAGCGGATGGAAAGTCAGGCATCGTTCCGGTTCCGGGGCATCCGCCCGGGGTCCCGGCCGGCATGAGCGGGCGCCGGACGGAGGTTGGCGGCGGGCTTCGCTACGAGGCGGATGAGCGCGCGCCCGCGGCGCTTACCCTGGGCCTCGGCGTGCAGCTCGCACTGATCACAGTGGCGGTGCCGATCCTGATCCCGACGGCGGTGATGCGGGCCGGCGGCGCCGCCGAAACCCATCTGGCGTGGGCGGTGTTCGCCGCGGTCGCGATCAGCGGCGTCACGACGGCGCTCCAGGCGGCCCGGTTCGGCAGGATCGGCGGCGGCCACGTGCTCGTCATGGGCAGTTCGGTGGCATTCATCGGGGTCGCCATTACGGCGGTGGCGACGGGCGGCCCCGCATTGCTGGCGATCCTGGTCGTCGCCGCGGCGCTTCTCCAGTTGCTGTTGGCCGCCAAGCTGGTCCTGTTCCGGCGGATCCTGACCCCGGCCGTCTCCGGAACCGTGATCATGCTGGTGCCGGTCACGGTGATGCCCATCGTGTTCGACATGCTGGGCGACGTACCGGACGGCAGCCCGGCCCACGCCGCGCCGTCGATCGTACTGGTCACGCTCCTGGCGATCCTCGGCATTTCCCTCAAGGGGGCGGCGGCGCTGCGGCTGTGGGCGCTGGTGATCGGTGTCGTTCTGGGTACGGGTCTCGCGGCCTTTTTCGGCCTCTACGATCTGGACCGTATCGCCGCGGCCTCCTGGATCGGGCTGCCGGATGTCTCGATTCCCGGCTTCGACCTCGACTTCGGGCCCGAGTTCCGGGCGCTGCTTCCGGCTTTCCTGCTGACCGCCGTGATCGGGTCGATCCGGGCGATCAGCAGCGCGACGGCGCTCCAGCGGGTCTCGTGGCGCCGGCAGCGGCCGGTCGATTTCCGCGCGGTACAGGGGACGGTCGCGGTCGACGGGATGAGCAACCTCTTGTGCGGCGCGGCCGGAACCGTTCCGAACACGACCTATTCGCTCGCCGCGCCTCTGGTCGAGATTACCGGCGTCGCCGCGCGGGCCGTGGCGGTCGCCACCGGAGCGGTCTTCCTCGCGCTCGCCTTCCTGCCCAAGGCGCTGGCGGCCGTACTGGCGATCCCGGGCCCCGTCGTCGGCGCCTATCTCCTGGTCCTGGTCGCGCTGCTGTTCCTGATCGGCATCGGGACGGCGATGCAGGACGGCATGGACCTTCGCAAGGGCGTGATCGTCGGCGTTTCCTTCTGGCTCGGCGTCGGCGTCCAGAGCGGCGCAATCTTTCCGGAATTCGTGTCCGGTTTCGCCGGCGGCATTTTCGCCAACGGCATCACCGCCGGCGGCCTCGCGTCCATACTCCTGACCCTGATCGTGACTCTTTCCGGCGCCCGCCCCGACCGCATGGAGGCCGGGTTCGCCGTCTCGGCGCTGCCGGAAATCCGGGAATTCCTGAACCGGTTCGCGTCGCGCGGCGGCTGGGACGGCGCCATGGCGGACCGGCTCGCCGCCGCCGCCGAGGAGACTCTTCTGACTCTTTTGCAACCGGAAGAAGAGGGCGACGCACCGGACCGCCGGCGCCGCCTTCGGCTGTCGGCGTCGAAGGGCGGGGGCGGCGCCGTGCTCGAATTCGTCGTCGCGCCGGGAGAGGAGAATGTGCAGGAACGGATGGCGGTGCTCGCCGCCGGGGGCGATGAGACGCAGCCCGGGCGGGAAGTCTCGCTCCGCCTGCTGCGCCACCTCGCCTCTTCGGTGCGCCACCAGCAATACCACGATCTGGACATCGTGACCGTGCAGGTGAAAGCCCCGGCCTCGATTGGGCCGCCGTAGGAGCGTTGCGGCGGCCGAGGCATAAAATTACTGCGTCACGGCTTTCGCCAGGTGCATTTGGACCTCGTCACGATCCACTTGCCGGGAAGGTAGTCCGTCTTGTACGGGCAGTCGCCGACGATGCCCGAGTATTTTCCGGTGCCGCCCAGGATTCGGAAATTGCCCGTGCCGCCGCCTCCGGCGGCAATGTTTCCCGCCCGCCTCTCGGACAGCAGGTACAGCACGTCGTTCGCCTTGTCCGTCATCGTGCACGGCGCCTCCAGATCGATGCCGGCATCCGAACTCTTGACGTAGACCACGCAGGCCCCGCGGTAATTCGCGCCGTCGGGAAACGGGCCGCCGCTGGTCGCGACGACACTGGCCGCCCCTCGCAGCGGACCCGCGGTGACGGTCCGCCCCGCGTGTTTCAGCGTGGTGTAGTCGTGGACCTGGGTCGCGATGAGTTCGAAGCTGCCGCTCTCCCCGGCGGCGGCGGTCTGCGCGGCGCCGACGGCGAAGAGGGCGGCGGCCGGCAGCAGCAGTCTTTTGCGATACGATGGTTTCATGGCGTCTTCTCCGGGCTCCGTTACTTCGGGCGAATCCAACTGCAATCGAAGGCAAGCTTCAACCATGTGCCGTCGGATTTGCTATCGGTGATGTTGTAGGAACAGGAGGCCACGCCTCCCTCGAGTGATCCGGAGACGCCGATCATCTGCTGTTTCCCCGATCCCGAAGACGTGCCGCCGACAGTCCTGTGCGAATAGGCGATGAGCATGCCGTCGTCGAATCGCACCTCGCCCAGGGCATGGAGTTCGAGGCGGCCCTGATCCTTCCGGATGAACACGTAGCCGTCGGTTTTGCCTTCCTTGCCGCTCTTAAGCGCGGGAACGTCGCTTGTCGTTATCCTGACGCTGCATTGGGACTTGCTGACGCTGAGGTCCAGTTCCGCGCCGTTGGCGAAGAACCAGCAATCGGCGGCGGCCTTGAATGAGCCTTCTTCAGCCGCCGCTCCGGACGCCGCCGCATTGCCGGCGATCAGAAAGCACACTGCGAGTGCAGGCATCCACTTCTTCATCGGTACCCTCTCTTGTGTAATAGCCTGGCGTCATCCCGGTCCGGTCGGCGCGGGATGACGATGAAGCGGAGAACGTGGCGCAGGCCGTTGCGATTGTCCAGAGCCCTGATCAGGGAATCCGGGGATATTGAAGTACCCCGGGCGGTCGCGTATAAGTCCGGCAATGGCCGCCGATACCCCCGACCTTCAATCCACCGTCCGCTACGAGCCCGACGACCGGCCGCCCGCGCTGCTGGCGGCCGGGCTCGGCCTCCAACTCGCCATCCTGACGATTTCCGGGGTCGTCCTCACGCCCCTCATCGTGATCCAGGCCGCCGGCGGCGCCGATGCGTACCTGATGTGGGCCGTCTTCGGGGCGGTCCTGGTCAGTGGAATCAGCACGATCCTCCAGGCGGTCAGGGTTGGCCGGATCGGCGCGGGATACGTGCTTCTGATGGGCACCTCCGGCGCCTTCATCGCCGTCTGCATCACCGCCATCGCGGAGGGCGGGCCGGCGATGCTGGCGACGCTCGTCATCATATCCTCCCTGTTCCAGTTCGGGCTGGCGAGACGGCTGTCCTTGTTTCGCCGGATACTCACCCCGCCCGTGGCGGGTACGGTGATCATGCTGATTCCCGTGACCGTGATGCCGATCATTTTCGACCTGCTGGGGAGCGTGCCGGACGGTACGCCGGCCGAGGCCGCGCCGCTCAGCGCGCTCGTCACGCTGCTCGTCATCGTCGGCATCGCCGTCAAGGCGACCGGCATGCTCCGCCTGTGGGCGCCGGTTGCCGGTGTCGTCGCCGGTGCGTTGGTCGGCGGGTATTTCGGCATTTACGATACGGCCCGAATCGCCGATGCGCCGTGGATCGGATTTCCGGACGCGGGCGCCTGGCCGGGCCTCGACCTCGGCTTCGGCCCCGTGTTCTGGACGCTGTTGCCGGGTTTCGTCTTCGTAACGCTGATCGGCGCCATCGAGACCATCGGCGATTCCCTGGCGATCCAGCGGGTTTCATGGCGCCGCCCGCGGGCGGTGAACTTCCGCTCGGTTCAAGGCGCCGTTACCGCCGACGGCGTGGGCAATCTCCTGTCGGGCTGCGTCGGCACGGTCCCGAATACCACGTACTCCACAAGCATCTCGGTCACGGAACTGACCGGTGTCGGCGCGCGCACGGTTGGAATCTCCGCCGGTGTGATATTCGTTGTCCTCGCCTTTTGCCCGAAGCTGGTCTCGGTCATCCTGGCGATACCGAATCCGGTTGCCGGAGCGTATGTCAGCGTCCTCCTCGCGATCCTTTTCGTGGTGGGCATGCGGGTCCTGCTCCAGGACGGTCTCGACTATCGCAACGGCATGATCGCCGGCGTGTCGTTCTGGATCGGGGTCGGCTTCCAGAACGGCGTGATATTTCCCGAATTCTTCGCGGACCTCGCGGGCGGGCTGCTGCAGAACGGCATGACGGCGGGGGGACTGAGCGCCCTTCTTCTGACGCTGTTCGTTCAACTCGCGGAGCCCCGCCGCCGGAGACTCGAAGTACCGTTCCGGATTTCCGTTCTTCCCGAGATCAGGGATTTCCTCGCGGCGTTCGCGTCGCGCAGCGGCTGGGGCGAGGAGATGACGGAGCGCCTCGACAGCGCCAGCGAGGAGACCCTGCTCACCCTCCTCGAGCACTACCGGTCCGAAGGCCCTGTCGGGGATGCCAAGCGGCGATTGCTGGTGATCGCCCACAAGGAGCGGGAGGAGGCGGTTCTCGAATTCATCGCCTCGACCGGGGACGCAAATCTCGAGGACCAGATCGCGCTGCTCAGCGAACGCGCCACGGAGACGCCCGCGGAACACGAGGTATCGCTCAGACTGTTGCGGCACGTCGCCTCGTCGGTTCGTCATCAGCAGTATCACGACACCGATATCGTGACTATACGAGTCAAGGCCCCCGTCCATTAGAAGTCCCGGGCGGTTCGGCAACAGGCAATCCGTGGCTGGCGGCCGGATCGGCGAACGGAGCATGGTCACGCTCTCCAATCCCTTCCGGACCCGGCCAAAAGCGCGATCTTCCGCCCGGCGGACTCCGGCGCGCCGTTGGCCGGCCGAAATCGGCAGGCGGCAAAAATCAGCCTGCCGACGGGGGAGTCCACTAGCTTGTTGACGTTTTCCCGAATGTGCTTTATCGGTTTCGGGATACCGGTAGGGAAATCATCGGTTTTGGGACGCTAGTAGGAAAATTTCGGATGGAATTTGAAGAGCAAAAGCACGGAGAGGTTGTGGTCGGACTTGTATCCGGCCGTGTAGACGGGCTCGCCGCGCCGGATTTGGAAAAAAATCTCAATGACATTGTGGAGCGCGGAGATAAAGACGTTTTGCTCGACTGTTCCGGGATGGACTACATCAGCAGCGCGGGACTTCGCGCCCTGCTCGTCGGCGCCAGAGCCTGCCAGCAGAGTGGCGGAAATCTGGCCCTGTGCGCCCTGAAACCCGAGTGCAAGAAGGTGCTGGAGGTGAGCGGTTTCTTTGCCTTCCTGGAGAGTTTTGACACGCGCGAGGATGCCCTGGCGGCCGAGCAGGACTGGGCCGGCCGAGGGGCGTAACCATGCTGACTCTCGTTGAAGAAATCGTTCTTCTCATGATCGACGACAAGGGTTCCTTCATTCCCGTTCGCGAAACCGCCGTCGACTACAGCATAGCCGGAGCCACCCTTATGGGTCTGGCTTTCGCCAACCGCATCGATACGGACGCCGAACACCTGAAGGTGATCGATTCTTCGGAAACCGGAAGCGCGTTGCTTGACCGGGCCCTCACCTTGATCACCTCGTCGGAAGAGTCGAAGCTGCCGTCCGCCTGGATTGAGGTGCTGGCCACGGACGAGGCCAGGTCCATGCGGGAAATGGCCCTTGACAGTCTGATCGAGCGCGGAATTCTGGAACGTTCGGGTTCGACGTTCATTTGGGTCTTCGAGCGGGTGCGCCATCCGATCGTCGGCGACCGGGAGGAACGCGCGGTCAAGCGGCGCATCGCCGATGTCCTGCTCTCCGACGGCATTCCGGAGCAACGGGATGCGGCCCTGATCTGCCTCGCGGATGCTTGCGGCATCCTGCCCGCCATCTTTTCCGTCCAGGAAATCAAGAAAGCGCGCCCGAGGATCGAACAACTGCGTAAGCTTGATCTCATCGGCCGCGAGATGAACGGCGCGATCGAGGAGATAGAGAGGTCCATCATAATTGCGATGTCGCACATGCCCCATTAGGCGGCCCGTGACCGGATTGATCCGGCCGGTGCGGCCCGCGCATGGTTGTCAACTTCCGGCCGGTCGTGAATTGGATGCCCCATGGCGATAGGAAGAGCCCGTATGTATAGATGCGCGACGACAGTTGGCCTGGGGGTTTCCGCGGTTGCGGCCGTCCTTGCGCTGTCGTCGTCTCCCGCCCACGCCGCGGTCGAGAGCGAAGCCAACTTCGTCTTGAACAGCTTTGCGTTCCTGATATGGGGCGCGCTCGTTATGTGGATGTGTGCGGGTTTCACGATGCTTGAAGCCGGCTCCGTACGCACCAAGAACGCATCGGTCATCTGTCTCAAGAACATCGGTCTTTATTCCCTTGCCGGCCTCATGTTCTACTTCGTCGGCTTCAACATCATGTATGTCGATGTCGAACCGGGCGGCTGGTTCGGTACGCTGTCGCTGTTCCATGGCGCCACCGGCGAGGAAATCGCATTGCTGGCGGAGGAGTCCGGGGCCGCGGCCGCCGTCGTCAAGAGCGGCCATTCGACGATGTCCAACTGGTTCTTCCAGATGGTCTTTGTCGCGACGACCGCTTCGATCGTGTCCGGCACTTTGGCCGAACGGGTCCATCTGTGGTCGTTCTTCGTCTTCATACTGGTCCTGACGGCGGTGATCTATCCCGTGGTCGGCGCCTGGACATGGGGCGGCGGCTGGCTCGCCGAACTGGGTTTTTCGGACTTCGCGGGGTCGACCATCGTCCATTCCACCGGAGGCTGGGCGGCGCTGGCGGGCGCGCTTGTCGTGGGCGCGCGCAAGGGCAAGTTCCGGCGCGACGGCACGGTGAAACAGACGCCGCCTTCGAACGTTCCCGCCGTGACGCTCGGCGTCTTCATTCTCTGGCTCGGATGGTTCGGCTTCAACGGCGGTTCCCAGCTCGCGCTGGGTTCGGCCCTCGATGCGGTCGCCCTGAGCAATATCATCGTCAACACGAACCTTGCCGCCGCTGCCGGCGTCATTTCCGCCATCGCCCTGTCGCGGCCCCTCCTCGGCCGCGTCGATCTTCTCGCCAGCCTGAACGGGGCGATCGCGGGTCTGGTTTCGATCACCGCGGGTCCTGATCTGGTGGAGCACTATTGGGCAGTCGTGATCGGCGGCGTCGGCGGCTTCATCGCCGTGGCCGGGACGATGCTGATGGAACGGCTGCGGATCGACGATGTCGTGGGCGCGGTGCCGGCCCATCTTTTCGCCGGCATTTGGGGAACCCTCGCCGTGGGCTTCGCCGAGGGCGGCGATCTTCTGGCGCAGATTTACGGAATCGCGGCGATCGGCGCCTTCGTGTTCGTCGCGTCCGGCCTCGTGTGGTTCGTGATCGAGAAGACCATGGGGGCCCGGGTCTCGCCGCGGGTGGAGGAACTGGGCCAGGATGTGGCGGAACTGGGCATCGAGGCCTACCCCGAGTTCATTGTCATGCCGGACGATGACGATGACGATGAGTGAGCGGGAGGCCGGCATGGTCCCGCGATGCCGGTTCGGATTTGACATGATCGGGCCCGGGCGCGGTTCGCGTAAGGGCCAACAATTCGGGAGACAGATGCAATGGAAGTGACGACCGAACGGCAGGGCGGCATCTTGTCCATTTGTGTGGACGGGCGCATTGACGGTTCCAATGTGGTCGAATTCGAGGAAGCGATCAGGGAGGCGATCGAGGATGATGATCGCGTCGTGATCATGGATCTCGAGAATCTGCGTTACATCAGCAGCGCCGGTCTTCGCGCCGTGCTTCTGACCGGCAAGACCCTGAAGGGCAGGGGTTCCGAACTGGTGCTTTGCTCGCTGTCCGAACCCATCCGCAAGGTGTTCGAGATCAGCGGCTTCGACACGCTCTTCGCGATCCACGCGTCCCGCAGCGCGGTCCAGTCGTCGCTTTCGGACTAGCGCCGCCTTGTTTCGAACCACCACATCGTGAGCAGCAGTCATGTCCTCGTCCCATTCCACCCACGATGCTCCGGCGCAGGCCGTCGCCCTGCCGACCGAACTGGCGGAGATCAACCACGATGTGCTGGACGACGCCATTCTCAAGAAGCTGATTGATCCGGAAGTCTACTACTCCTTTGTGCAATGCCGCGCGACCGGCGTCCCGATGGAAAAACAGTTCGCCGACGCGCTGGCCGTTTCCGTCCGGGAGTGGGCGCAATCGAAGGGCTGCATCGGTTATTCGCATTGGTTCTCTCCGATGCGGGGTCCGGTCCACGGGGAGAAGCTCGAAACATTCGTCGGCGTCGACTTCGACGCGGACCGCCTCGTCGTCGCGCTGACGGGCCGGGATCTCTTCCAGACCGAAACCGACGGATCGTCCTTCCCCAACGGCGGGTTGCGCGAGACCCACGAGGCGGCCGCCTACATCGGTTGGGACACCGGATCGCCGCCCTTCGTTTACCGCAAGACGCTCTATATTCCGTCCGCCTTCGTGTCCTGGACCGGCGAAGCGCTGGATCAGAAGACTCCTCTTTTGCGGGCCAACATGGCCGTCAACGAGCACGCCCTGAGGCTGCTGCATCATCTCGGGGACGAGGCGACAACCGAGGTGGTGTGCAATGTCGGTTGGGAGCAGGAGTTTTTCCTGATCGACAGGAACATGTATCTGGCGCGCCCGGATCTCGTCGCCGCGGGGCGCACGCTGCTCGGCGCCGCGCCGCTTCGCGGACAGGAGCTGTCGACCCACTATTTCGCAAGGCTGACGCCGCGGGTGAACCGTTTCATGGAGGAAGCCCGGGAGCGGATGTGGCGCCTCGGGATATCGATCCGGTGCACCCACAACGAGGTCGCGCCCGCCCAGCACGAAATCTCGCCGATCTTCAATATGGCCAATCTCGCCGCCGACAATAACGTCCTGGCCATGGACGTGCTGCGCGACCTGGCCGACGAGCACGACCTGACGGTCCTGTTTCACGAGAAGCCGTTTGCCGGCATCAACGGCACCGGCAAGCACAACAACTGGGGCCTCAACACGGATACGGGCGCCAATCTCTTCGTGCCCGGGGAGACCGAGTTCGAAAGCCGGCGGTTCGTCGCCTTTACGGCCGCGCTACTGCGCGGCGTCAACCTGCATGGCGATCTTTTGCGTTGCGGCGTATCGACCGCCGGCAACGATCACCGGCTTGGGGCCCAAGAGGCGCCGCCGGCCATCATAACGGTGCACCTGGGCGCGGGCCTGGAGCAGCACTTCAGGGAGGTTGCCGAGGGCGGGCCATACGGCGCCTACGAAGGGCAGCACAAGGAGATCGAAATCACCGCGCCCGTGGCCGACATCAGGGCCAGCCTCGAGGACCGCAACCGCACCGCGCCGTTTCCGTGGTGCGGCAACCGGTTCGAGTTCCGCGCGGTCGGCGGGAATCAGCACATTGCCTTCCCGCTCACCATGGTCAACGCGGGGGTTGCCGACAGTCTGAAGGCCATGTGCGACGAAGCCGACGCGGGCAAGGACATAGACCAGGTCATCCGTGACACGATCAAGGAAAACCAGGGCGTGCTGTTCAGCGGAGACGGCTACTCCGAAGACCTCTACCGGCATGCCGACAAGTGGAACCTAACGCATCTGGAGAGCAGCCCGGAGGCTTACGAGACGCTGACGTCGGACAAGAACGTGGCGCTTTTCGTTGGCCTGGGAATCTTCAACGAACGGGAGATCGCCGCGCGTCAGAGCGTTCTTCAGGACGCCTACGTCACCGAGATCGGGATCGAGGCGCGCGCATTGCTGCGGGTTCTCTCGACCATGATCGCGCCCGCCGCGATGCAGGACGCCGGTTCAGGCGACGGGGCCGGATTCTCGTCCTCGCTCCTCGACGAGAAGAAGGAATTGGTCGCTCAACTGCTGGCGCGCACCGATGCCTTGTCGGAGGCTATCGGCGGGTGGCCGGAGGATGATCTCGCCCGCGCCGCCTCATACGCCCATGAGGCGATCAAGCCCGCGATGCAGGCCGCCCGCGATGTGGCGGATCGTCTCGAGGATCTCGTCGATGCCGGTCTTTGGCCGATACCGACCTATTCGGAATTGATCTACAATCAGTAACCGGCGTCACTGCACCCAAATCGAAACATTCGCCAGGTAGTTGCGTGTTTCGCGGTCGATGGGGAAGTGCAGCAGACCGTCGCGGCCGAACCAGCGGTCATGAATTTCCTCGTAGCGGCTCGCGTGGCTTTCGATCCCGACGAGCAGATCGACGAAGATGCTGTTGACGAAATCGCGCCACGGGCTGTCGTTCTGGGGGAGAATGCAGGCGAGCGGCTCGGTCGCCAGCACGCTTGTGCGCGGCAGCAGCACGACGCTTTTGTCCAATTCCACCCGCTCGGCCTCGGACAGCAATACCGTGCCGATGTTGGAGATACCGTGCACATCGCCCTTCACAAGGGCGTTCATGGCCTCGCCGATGTTGGCGTACGTGCGGACCTTGACCAGCGGCAGATGTTTCGCGATTACCGAAACCGTCGTGGTGCCCTCGACGACGCCGATTTCCAGCCCGTTGACATCGGCAATCCGGCTGGCGTGTTCGCGGTATGCCATGATGCGCGTGCCGTCGCGGAAGAACGGCAGGGAGAAGTCGATCATCCGCTCCCGCTCCCAGGTCGGCGTCGTCAGTCCGCATACGATATCGAGTTCGCCATCGGCGACGCGGTTGAGGCGGTCGCTCGGCGTCACCGGGAACAACCGGAGTTCCACATCGCGTTTGAGCCGGCGTTCCGCGCCACGCCGGATTTCCTTGAGGAGATCGACGGAAAATCCCTCGAAGCCTCCACCGGCCGTCTCGTGAGAGAAGACGCCGCCGCTGGCCCGGGTTCCCGCGCGGATGACGCCATCGTCGGCGATGCGTTCCAGAACGCCGTCGGCCATCGCGTCCCCGCCCGTCATCAACAGGCACAAAAGCGTCAGGACCGAAAGAGGGCGAACCGGCCGGGCGCGCAATCCCGGTGCCGAACGTTCAGCCGTCCGCATCGGACGCGGACGGTTTGGACGTTTGTTTGCCGGGCTAAAGACAAAGGGCCTGCCGATGAGACGAGGCAAGGCCCGTGTAATTGAATTCTTAACCATCGTATGACACCATAACATCGAATCAGTTCTTTTCGTAATACAGATGTGTGCGTTTTTGGAGAACTGGAGGATTTGAACCTTCGGGTTGTATAGTTCTGGATTGTGGCGGGACATGATAGCTGATCCCCTGACTGAGCGCATCGCGTGTGACGATATTCCCGACATGGTCCGCAGCTATGACCGCTATATTGCGTCGGGGCTCTATGACCGGAGATATCCGCGGCCGAACAGGCGCACGCTCGGAATGCTGCTGCACCACCTTCCCGCGGACGGTCGCTTTCTCGACTTTGGCGCGGGCACCGGCCGCTATGCCGAACCCCTGCTGCAATTGACCGAGGCAAGCGGGGTGGCCTACGACATCTGCCCGACCGCGGGCCAGATCATGGAGGACCGTTTCGATGGCTTTGTCAAGGACGGGCGCCTCATGATTCGCAACGGCTCCCCGGCCTTGCTGTCGGAGGAGTTTCGTTCCGCATTCGACCTGGTATTTCTGGCATTTGGTGTGCTTGCGCATGTCAGCGGCCGGGCGAACCGGCAAGACATGCTGTCCGTCTTGCGCCAGACGCTGCAACCGAATGGTGTCCTGATCGCCGGCTTGCCCAACAGGGCGCGGAGGTTTCATGCCGAACGCCGCGCCGCGCGGAGCCGGGTCATGGATGGCGAGCTCGAGGAAGGCGATGTTCTCTATCAGCGCGGCCGCAACGCCGACACGATACCGATGTTCTATCATCTGTTCACGCCCGAAGAAGCGCGCCGCGAGTTCGACGCCGCCGGGTTCCATGTCGAGCACATTCAGGCCGAAAGCGTCTTGGCCGAGGAGAAGGTCGTCTCCTCGCCGTTCGTCAGCTGGTTGGACAATATCGCGTGCCGTTCGGTGCCTGCCGCTTACGGCTTCGGCTTTCTCGTCGTCGCCCGGTCACGGATGACCGAGGCATCGTGACGGTCGTGCCTGTGGCGAACTCCCTGCTTCGCGTGGCGGTCATCTTCGTGCTGGTCGCCATTTCGGTCTTTGCGGCCACCCCGACGGTTGCCGACGACCTCGACAAGATCGTCGAGCGCGGACGTCTCGTGGTGGGTGTGAAGGAAGACTATGCGCCTTTCGGATTCCGCAATTCCGAAGGGACCCTCGTCGGCTACGACATCGATATCGCCCGCGCTTTCGCCGAGACGATCGGCGTGCCGGCGGAACTGGTGCCGGTGACCAGCGCCAATCGTCTACAGAAACTCAGGCGCGGCGAGATCGATGTCGTCGTTGCGACGATGGGCGACACGAGGAGCCGCCGGGAACTGGTCCACATGGTCGAGCCGCACTACTATGGCGACGGCGCGAACGTACTGCTGGCGCCCGGCTCGGGCATCTCGGATTGGGCGGATTTGCGCGGCAAGACGCTTTGCACCATTCGGGGCGCGCTCTGGGGCCGGCTTGCCGAGGAACGGCTGCTCATCGACACCATCGGGTTCAACACGACGCGCGGAACGTCGCTGGCGTTGCGCGCGGGCCACTGCGCCGGCTGGCTCTACGACGAGGTCAACCTGCTCAACGAGCTCAGGAGCGGCGAATGGGAAGGCTACGAGGTGACGCTGCCGACGCGCTTCATCCTGCCGTGGGCGGTCGCAATCCGCAAGGAAGAGGCGGGAGGCCGCCTGGACCGTCTCCTCGGCGATCTTCTGGCGGGATGGCATCGCGACGGCTATCTCCAGGGTCTCGAGCGTCGCTGGGACTTGCCGCCGTCACCCTATCTCAAGCGCGCGCGGGAGCGGTGGACCGAGCGGGACGATACGGAACAGCACGTCTGCCGCCGCGATGACGCCGGCCGATGGCCGCTGTCGTGCCGCGAAACGTCGCTGGTGACCAGCGAGGGCCGCCGGGATCTTTCCGGCATGGCCCTTCTTTTGCTCGAGACGACCGGGCTGGATGTCAGCGTGCTTTACGATCCGACCGACCGCAGCATCTTTCTTGTCGGCCTTGGCCTGACAGCGGCGCTTTCCGTCGTCACCGTGATCTTGAGCATCGTACTGGGGGTCGTTTTCGGCTGGCTGATGCATCGCCGGGTGCCCGTCGTCGCGCCGCTTCTGCGGATCGGCTGCGCGGTCTTGCGCATGACGCCGCCGCTGCTGCAGCTCTATATCGTGTTCCTTGGCCTGGGCGGGGTCGTGCTGGCGCTCGGCTTCACCCTCGACGCGTTCACGGTCGCCGCGTGCGTGCTTTCGCTCTACGCGGCGGCCGCCAATGCCGTGGCCTTCTGCCATGCTTCGGACGTCGCCGCGAAGCGGAATGGGGCGTTGCGTTTCAGATTGAGTGACATCCGCGCCGCGCTCGCCCTGTGTTTCCCTGCGTTGATGGGCAATTGCGTCAATATCGTCAAGGCGACCGGGATGGCGAGCACCCTGGCCTTGCCCGAGTTGGTCTCCGCCAGCACCTCGATCATTGCCGAGAAGGGCAATGACGGCATCATGATGAATCTCCTTCTTCTGGCCTACTTCGTCCTCGTCATCCTGGTAATCCAAGCCTTTCGTCTTCTCGAACGACGGGTCACCGCACCATGACCGCCGCCGAGATCGCCAAAATTCTGGCCGAGTGGACGCCCTATCTGCTGTCCGGCTTCGGGTGGAACATCGCCGTCTCGCTCACGGCGATGGCGATCGGGACGGTGGTCGGCCTGTTGCTCGCGGTCATGCGGGATAGCAGCGTTCGGGGCGCGAAGAGCGGTGGCAATGTGCTCACGGCGGCGATGCACGTAGCGCCGACATTCGTGATGCTGTTCTACCTCACCTATATGATTCCCGAGCAATTGGAGATTTTCGGGCTGCACGTGCATGTGCCGGTCTGGTTGAAGGCGTCCCTCGCCTTCGGTATCGCGGTGGCGGGTTTCGTGTCCGACAATGCCCTGGTTTCGATCCGGCACTTCTCGAATGGTCGTGTTCCGGAAGCGTTGTTGTTCCTGCCGTCTTGGACCAACTACTTCCTGATCATCGTCATGGCCTCCAGCACGGCATCGGTGATTGGCGTCCCGGAGATGGTGTATCGCGCAAGAACGGTCATCGGCGCGGTTGATCAAATCGGTTTCTTGTTCTGGGCCTACCTCTACGTCATGATCTGGTTCTTGGTATTCAGCATCCTGCTCACGATGATCATGCACCTTCTGCGCAACCGGTTGACGCAGCGGACCCACGGTTTGCCGAGGCAGGACGAGACGGATCTGGGCGGAATTCCATGACCCTATCCCTTCGGCTCATGGTGACCGTGTTGACGTCGGTCGGTTTGGCCATCGTCGGTGTTGCAATCGTCATGGGCCTGCTTGCGCGCGATGCCCTGGTCGACCAGGCCGAAGGCCGCGGGCGGCTGATCGCGGGCCTGATTGCCGCCGAGGCCAATCGCTCCGAGGCGTTTCTCCACGAAATCGATGCTGCGTCCCTGTTGGAGATGGAGGCGCAGTCCGTCGCCATCGCCCGGCTCGCGGACACGGACCGGTCGGAAGACTTGACCAAGTCGCTCGTCGAGATCACCGCCGACAGCGTGATCGACGACATCTGGCTGCTCGACCGTTCGGGTCACCCGATCGCGCGCGCCGTCAACGGTGTCGGCATCCGCGACGTCGGAGACGCGGACCTCGGCGAGGCCGGCATAGACCAGCGTGAATTGATACCGCTCCTTGCGGGAAATCGTTTCGCCGTGTCGCTGCGGTCGACGCCGCGGGACGGTTTCGAGCGGACATTGCGCTATGTGAGCGTGCGGCTTGGTCGCGACCGGTTCGTCCTGGTCGGCAGTGTCGAAGACGAGGCCGGCGAGGCCGTACCGGCCGCCGGCCTCGCCGAGGCGCTCGCCGAGCAGGAGGGCATCGAGGCGATCTGGGTGGTTGACGACCGCCTGGAGGTCACGGCCGCGGCCATCGGCAGCGCGCGCGGGACCGCTCTTCCGGCGGCCGGAAGGGAACTCGCCGAACGCGCCCTCAACGCGGCCGTGATCGACCGGGCGTCCGACAAGGCGGCCTTTTCGAGAATCGACGAGGATGCGCTGCATGTCGCGGCGCCGATTCTAGGCCGCTGGAGCATCGCCACCGGTGTGGTCGTCATGCGCCTGCCCCGCACCCATTTGGACAGCCTGTTGCTGGACATCACGATTCTCGGCGTGATCGCCGCCGCCGTGGCCTTCGCGGTCGGCTCGGTGATCGCCATCGTATCGGCCCGCCGCATCGCCAGGCCCGTGGTCGCGCTGACCCGCGGCGCCGAAGAGATGGACCGGGGAGATTTCGAGCCGGCCTCGCTCGATATCGTCGCCGACCGGAGAGACGAACTGGGCACTCTTGTGCGGGTGTTTCAGACCATGGCGCGCGATGTGCAGAATCGCGAGCAACACCTGGAAGGTCTTGTGCGCGAACGCACGGCGGATCTGGAGCAAAAGAACGAGGAACTCGAAAAGGCACGGAAGCGCGTCGATGAGGAGCTGCGCATCGCCCGGTCCCTGCAAGGCGCGATCCTGCCTCGCGAAATCCCGGAAAGTCAGGCCTACGCCGGCAGCGCCATGATGACGCCGGCCCAGGAACTGGGCGGCGACTTCTACGACTGTTTCACGTTGCCGGACGGAAGGCTGGGGATCGTCATTGCCGACGTGTCGGGCAAGGGCGTGCCGGCGGCGTTCTTCATGGCGATCGTCAGAACCATGATGCGCTCCGCCGCCATTGAGTACAGCCGCCCTGGCCAATGCATGCGCGAGGTCAACGACGCCGTCTGCGAGCAGAATCCCCACAGTCTCTTCGTGACCATGTTCTACGGTATTCTCGATCCCGCCAGCGGCCGTTTCGACTATGCCAACGCCGGACATAACCCGCCGTTCATGGTCGGGTCGGGCGGCGATGTTACGGAACTCCCGACCACCAGCGGCGTCGTGGTGGGCATCATGCCCGATCTCGACTACAACGAGGGCACGGTCGTAATGGCGCCGAACGATACCCTGTTTCTATACACCGACGGTATCTCCGAAGCGATGAACGAAGCCGACGAGGAGTTCGGCGAGGAGCGTTTGGCGAACGTTTTGGAGGAAGGATCGGAAGAGCCGATTCGTTCGGTTATCGAAAACGTGTCGAACGCGGTCGAGGCGTTCGTCGTCGATGCGCCCCAGTCCGACGACATCACCTGCATGGTCCTGAGATACCTTGGCGAGAAGACGCCTTAGGCGAGAACGCTCCGGTCTTCGGCGTCTGCCCGTTTTCGGAGAGTGACGACGTTCCGTTCGTCAACCCGGGAGTACTCAACCTCGTCCATCAGCTCGTGCACCAGAAATATACCCAATCCGCCGATGGACCGCTCGTCAATACCGGCGCTGGTATCCGGCGTCGTGTTCTGGGAGGGATCGAACGGCCTGGCATCGTCGGTGATCTCGACGACGATGACGTCTCCGTCCATGCGAAGGGCGAGATCGAGGCCATGCACCTCGTCGTCGTCGTAGCCGTAGCTGATCGTGTTGGTCAGCAATTCATCGACGGAGAGGTTGACGGCATAGGCGATGGCGGCGGGCATGTCGTGAGATGCGCAAAACGCGTCGATTTGCTCCGCCGCGGTGCGAAGCTCACCAAGGTCGTTGTTCAGCGATATCTTCATTGCGACAGATTCCTAACCGGCGGCAACTAGACTTGGAACGAGAGGTCATGACGACACCGCAAGAGCCTCGATAAGACCCATCGTACCATAATGGACCTGTGCCGTGTTGACAAAAGGGGTTTCCGGACCGCGCGAAACGGCGCCCCGGGGCGCGGCCAGACCTATGGCGTCCCGCCGAAAATTAAGCGGCAAATCAGGTTCGATTTGCGCTATTGGGGCGGGCAGGGGCCGGGGTCAATGCGTTTATCGTATGGACCGGAAACGAGGCTCCCGGAACGGGGACGGTTCAGAGCCCGAACCTGAGGCCGATGCCCACAAAGTTTCCATGGCCGATCTTCGCATCGAACGGCGTTCCCGTCAGCTCCCCCTTGAACGTTGCTTCCGCGTTGACGAAGTGCCGAAAGTCCAGGGTAACCGTGACGGGGCGGTCATCCGAGCCGCCAACCTTGTAACCCAGGCCGGCACCGAACTGGTAGGCCATTACGGTATCGTCGTCGTCGACGAACGACCGGCCGGAGCCGCTCGCCTTTACGGAAATGCGGTTCAACCCGACGCCCCCGACGACATAAGGCTCGAAACCGAGGCCCAAGTCGAAATCATAGTAGAGATTGGCCATCAGCGCGACTTCCCGAACATCGCCGTCCAAGTCGCTCGGTCCCCTCAGCATATCCAGGGCAGCCTGGCTCTGCCGCGCCTGCGCGGGAAGAAGGACGGCGAGGCCGCCCGGCTCCTTTACGTTAAGGGTTTTGAGGTCCATTTTACGGTAGCTCAGCTCGCCTTCGATGCGCAGCCCGTCGGCGAACCGGTAGCCCAGCGCCCGGTGAAGGCGTGGCCCCGGCCGGGCTTCGCGGTTGCGTCCAACGTGGTCAAAAAGTCCGCGCTCTGGCGTCCTTTGACGTCGGAATTCTGCGGCAGGAAGAGACCGCCTCCGACACCGGCATAAAGTCCCTCGGCGGCGGCCGCGCCGCCGAACCCGGCGGCGATTGCGCCGGCGACGGCGAGACACGATACCCGGCGAATGATTGAGTCCATGCGCATGGAAATCCCCTCTCATGTACAACTTGGCGGGCCCGAACGCCGGCCCGGTATCACGATCGCGGCTTCATTTGGCGGCTTTCGCCGCGTTCCTCCTGCTGTGCCTTGGGAAGACAATAACTCGAATATGACGAATTATGCAACTTTGGATACGCCATGGTACAGCGCGGGTTTATTGTCCGTCCGGCATTCTAGAAACTGTAGGTCAGGCCTATATTGACGAAGTTGTCGCGGCGGGTGGCGTAGGCGGCATCGTCCGCGGCGATATTGTGAAAGAACGTCGCCTCGACGTTGAGCGTCAGCGAATCGCTGAGGCGGCGGTTGAACTGGGCATTGAAGCTGCGCGAACGCGTATCGACATCTTCCAGAATTCCGACAAGAAGATCGGTACTCGCGAAATCGTTGAACGCAAGCCGCACGGCGGCAAAGATATCGTTTTGAAATATGTTGGGTGCCCTCATTTGCCGGCTGTCCCGATTCCATTCGGCCAGAAGACCCAGATCGATGTCCGTATCGAAAACCGCATAGAACGTGTACTCCCCGCCCGCCACGAAGGCCGTGTAATCCTCTTCCTCCCCGAGAGCGTTCCGTGCGCCCATGCGGCGAATGGCTTCGAGTTTCAACAGCCACGCCTCATAGGTCATCTGGGCGTCCAGCCCATATTGGCGTATCTGCTCGTAGAGCGGGACCAGGACGCAGGCGCCCGGGTCCAACGCGCAAAGAGGAAAAGCCGGCTGCAGGTTGGG
Source organism: Defluviicoccus sp. (assembly GCA_022823775.1). Lineage (GTDB taxonomy): Bacteria > Pseudomonadota > Alphaproteobacteria > MPNO01 > MPNO01 > MPNO01. The sequence goes on from JAJEHI010000113.1 coordinate 28,923, forward strand.
CTCGCGGCTGGTGCCGTCGAAAACGCTCAGACCGACGTCGAACAGGCCCACGCTGTGACTGTAGCGGGCCGCAACGTCAAAATGCCATTCCTCCGCGCCGCTTTCGTACATCACCCGGTCGTTGTCGACGACAAACGCACTGCGCAGCCGGCCGTGACGTCCCGGAAAGGTGCGGGGGCGGTGATAGGGAAGAGCGAACAGTTCGGCCGCACCCCATTCACCGGACAGGGTCAGGTGCGCCATGGGCTGACCGAGCTTGACCTCTTCACTTGGATTCTCGACGAGGTCGGTTTGGTTGACGATGTCGACGAGATGGCGCGATTCGGCCACCCCCCAGAAGACGCGATCGACGCCAAGGCGCAGTTCCCACTCCTGATCTTCGATCTGACCGACAAGCAGGAGATACGCCTTGCGCAGATCGGCATGGCTGCGGACCGAATCGCTGCTGTCGTATCGATAGAAGCCCTCCAGTGTGAGGCTGGTTCCGTCGGCGCTCTCCAAGTACAACTCCGGCGCGGCAATGAGGTTGACGCCGAAGTCCTTCTGCTCGGCATTGGCGGCGGTCTTGGGAAACCAGCGGTTCTCCACGGTCACGCTGCCGGAAATCTCATGGGAGTCGATCAGCGATTCACCCGAGGCGCCGGTCGTGATGCCGAGTGTCGCGATGCCCAGCGCCGCGATGCCGGCAACAGCCAGTTTTGCCCGGCGCGGCACCGGCCGACGAGCCATCAGCGTGCGCGCCGCAACCCGGTTCGGGTGAAGTCGCGCTCGTTAAGGTCTGCCTTGAGTTGCACATCCGACGCTTTCAGCACGGTGCTCTTCCCGGTGAGGTGATTCACCATCGTTTGCTTCCCGGCGTACCAGTACCGGTTCAGGTGAAGCTCGTAGTCCGCCACCGTCAGGGTCTTCAGGAGCTCGTTCCGGCGGTCGTAGTACTCGACGCGCCAGGGGCGGTACTCCTTCTTGTCGTGCCAGACCAATTGCCGGCTGTAGCCCGAATCCTCTCCCCGCGGGGTGCGCTCGCTGACCGTACAGGTCAGATCGCCGCACGGCTCGTCACGAAGATATTTGTGCGTGAACTTCTCGATCTCCTGGGTGGTTATGTCTTCGTAGGCGAACTCGCTGCCCATGAACGAGCCCGACTGGTTGGACGAACTGATGCGTTTCACCCGATTCAGCGCAGGCAGAAAGATCCAGAGATCATCCGGCTTGTCACGATGGGAGTGGACGAGAAACGCCGTGCCGCTGACGTCGCGGGGCTGATCGAAAACGAACAGCGTCTTGTCGCCGGCATTGGCGACTTCAAAGGTCTTGAGGCGCATCTGGCGCGTGCTTTCCTGCCCCTTGGCGGTTCGCAGCACCATCGTGAGTTGGGACACGAGGTTGCCGAAACCTTCTCCGCGCTTGCGAGCCTCAAGCGCAATCTCCAGGCCGCGCGCCTCGGGGCTGGGGTCCTGGGCAACCGCGGGCGGGCCCGCCGCCAGGCAAATCATGCACGCAGCAAACAGCGTCAGCAGGGTGAGGGAGCGACGTCCCCGATGTTTCTGAGTAATGACTTTCTCCATTCGATCTGGCGCGGGCAAGCGCAACCAAGAGCCTCTTGCAAAACTCCGCGTTCGTGCAGGACTTTCCCTGGATCGGGCGGTTGTCCGATCCCGGGCCCGGACCCGCCCCCTACGATACGCGGATGGCGCTGAAACCACGCCATGCCGGGGAGGCGACCCCATGTCCTTGCGGTCGACCATATCCAATGTCCGGAACCGATTTCAAGGGAACTTTTCCCGGCGCTCAGGACGGGGAACGGGCGGAAGCCGCTTCCGGCAAGGGCGGAGCCGGCGCGCCGGCGGGGGCGGCGAGGGCCATCCGGCTCAGGCGGCGGCGCTCGTAGAGGCCGAGCGCGTGCAGCGGGAAATACTGCCGGTAGAGCACGTAATCCAGGAGCGCCGTCCGGAAGAACACGCCCGCCATGTCCTGTTTGGGCCATCCCCCGTCGGCGTCCTGCGTATCGAGCAGGAACCGGGCGCCCCGGGAAATCGCGGCCCAGTCGGAGTCGCCCGCCTCGAGGAGCGCCATCAGGGCCCAGGCGGTCTGGATGATCTGGCTTTCCTCATGCGGCACATAGCGGCCGGTCAGGCAGCCGCTATGGTGCTCGCCCCAGCCCCCGTCTTCCCGCTGGCGCTCCAGCAGCCAGCGGCAGGCGGAACGCAGCGCCGGGTCGCTTGGGCGTGCCCCGGCGGCCAGCAGTCCCCTGATGCCGAACAGCGTGCCGTAGATGAACTGGACGCCCCAGACGCCGCGCCACGAACCGTCGACTTCCTGGGTCCGGCGCAGCCAGGATTCGGCCCGGGAGACGGCCTCCGCCGCCGCCCCGTCCGCGATTTCGGGAACGTGTTCCCTGCACGCGGCAAGCGCCGCGAGGCAGGATGCGGTGCATTCCACGAAGGAATGCTCGGTCATCGAGTCGCCGAACATCTCGGCCGGATTGAGCCACTCCAGACCGAAAGCCGAGCGGCGCGCCTCATAGCTGCCGAAGCCGCCGTCGCGGTTCCGGGTGCGCAACATGAAGGCGGCCGCATCGCCGAGCGCCGCCCTGTCCGTTCCGCCGGCCGCGATAATTCCGAGCACCGCCTCCGCCGTGCAGTCGCTCACCGGCCAGCCATGCCATCCTCCGGCGAAGCACCAGCCGCCCTTCGGGTCGATCCGGTAGGCCTCGCGAAACCCTTCGAAGCTCCTGTCGATCCGTTGCCCGACCAGGAAGCCGGCCCCGCGCCGAAGGGCCTCTTCGACCCCGCCGGCGGGCTCGGGCAGCGCCGCCAGCGCCTGGAGCGCGAACCCCGTGTCCCATGAGGCGCTTCTCGCGCCGGTAACGCGTGCGCCGTCTTCCTCGTCTTCCCAGATCCAGCCGTCCAGCTGCGCGAGCGCCTGCGCGCAATCGTCGTCGTCCGGGTCGTGCAGCCACAGCGCGAGAATGTTGAGAAGACCGCTGACCGGAGAGATGCTCGTGTGGCTCGTGGTCCGCAGTTCCCACCCGATGCGCTCGGTAATCGCTTCGATGCATTTTGCCCGCAGGCGTTTGCTATGGAAGCGCTCGTACAGCCGCGCCAATCCGTATCCGGCCCTGAGCCAGACGCTCGGCCGCGCATAGAGGTCGGCTTCGCGCAGGTGGTTGCGGGCGGCCGGGAAATCGGTGCCGGCGAAGCCCTCGGGAAACAGCTCCTCCCGCAGCGAGACGATCTCCGGCGTGACGGGCATCTGGAACCGGCGGGCGTAAATCGCCGCCATCGCCATGTAGATGAGCCGGGTGTGGCAGTACCAGTTCGACGGGTGCAGCGGTATCCGGCGCGGCAGGCTCCAGAGCTCCGGCAGAACCGCGTTCACCCCGCGCCAGTCATAAAGGTTGAGGACCGCCAGCCAGAATTTTCCCCAACTCGGAATGCCGAGAATCCCCTCGGCTTGTATGAACCGCCGGGCCGGTTCGACAAGAGGGTCGTTACGCTCGACGCCGAGCAGTCTCGCCGCGGCATAAACGAGCGCGGTGACGAACAGGTGCGGCTCCGAGTGCTCATGCATCCCCCATGCGCCGCCTTCGAGGCGGGTTCGCTCGAAGGAGCGCAGCACGCGGCGGCGGCGGCCGGGGTCGAGCGGCCGGCCGATAACGCAGTGCAGCAGCGCATATTGCGCGGTGAGCATGGGGCACCAGACCATCTCGCCTTCCCAGCCGCCGTCCTCGCGCTGGAGGCTCAGCAGGCGCTGGGCCGCGCTCTTCAAGGCCGGCCCGGCATCGGGCGAGTCGATTTCCTTCGCGCGGACGGGTCCCGAGCCCTCGGCCCCGGAAGACATGGAGTGCAGAAAGGCGCGGGCGAGGCTGTCGCGGGCCTGCCTGTCTTCTTCCCGGCCCTTGAGCCTCGCCGTCCGCAGTTGGAGAAAGCCGCGCTGGAGCCACCAGAAGCGAGTGACGAGCCCATTCAGGACGGTCCCGGTCCGATGCAGGGCGAACCGGCGGAAGAAGAACGAAATCTCCCGGATCAGCGCCCGGGCCGCGGTGCCGCAAATTGCCAGACTCATGCCGGTCACAGACCGGTCTTCGCATGCGAGCAGCCGCATGGTCCGGTTGCGGTAGGTCGAATTCGTCCGCCAGCCGTGATAGATCGCGCGTCTGAGAACCACCGTTTCCACGCGATGATCGGCAAAGACCTCGTAAAGTCCCATTGCCAGGAACTCGGGAACCCCTGCCGCCCGGAAGCGTTCGGCGGTGAAGTCGTGAAAAACCCCGTTCTCCGCAAGCGCCAGCGCATCGCCGAAGCCGAGCGTCATGCCCACCGCCGTCAGGGGATGGTAGTGCCCGGCCGCGTCGCCGATCAGCACCCGGCGCGTATTTCCATATGTGATGCGCGGACTCAACTGGTTGCCGGCCGCATGGAAGTGCCCGGCCCGCAGCGCCTCGACGAAAGCCGGACCGAGCGCCCCCGGCAGCAGCCCGGCGCACGACTCCGACAGGAAGCCGACGCGGTCCCGGGGGCTCCAGCGGTCCGGCGGAATATCCACGATGACCCGGACGCAATCCTCCGCCAGCGCGTATATGAGGATCGGACCCGGTCCGCCCAGCACCACATGCCCGTAGCCCTCGAAAGGCAGCTCCGCCTCCCGGATCGTGACCCCCAGCATCCGCGAGTAGAGCACCGGGTTCATGGAGACACCCAGCGACCGGCGCACGATCGAGGCACGGCCGTCCGCGCCGACGATGCGCTCGGCGGTTATGGCGCGGTCATCGCCATCGACGGAAAAGGTGAGCCGTCCGTCATCGACCGCCTTGACCCGCGCAGGGGAGATGAAATCGATATCGGCTTGGTTCCCGGTCGCTTCGCGGAGGCTGGAGACGAGCGTTGCATGATCGCAAACCAAACCCCTGGATTCGTCCGGGTAGGGAAGTGGAATCGGATCGGAGCCGTCCTCGGGGAACACCACAAAACCCTTACCCGGGGTACTGCGGGGCAGCATGTCGATCCCGATCTCGCGCAATATCCTGACGGCCGGCGGATGCAGCCACTCGCCGGCCAGACGCCCGGATGAATTGGGATTGGCTTCGAGAAGGGCCACGCGGGCGCCCTTGCGCGCATGGGCCAGCGCGCACACGCTCCCGACCGGACCCGCGCCGACAACGGCTACGTCGTAACGCCGCTTAGCGGCACCGCTCATCGGAAGATGCTCGGCTCCGCGCGACGACGGTAGCCGACCCGGCACGGCGTTTCGGGTCCCGTCACCCAACTGCCGTAGTTCGGGCGCGGAAACCTTGCGTCGGCAACGAAGTCGAAGCGGTCGAGCAGAACCGTCCAGATCGCCTTGAGCTGCATGTAGGCGAAATTCTTGCCCATGCACGCATGTTTGCCGCCGCCGAAGCCGATCAGGGCGTAATGATGTTGCTTGTCCTCGCTGGCGGGCGGCGCGAATCGATCGGGGAAGAACCGTTCCGGATCGGCGAAGACATGCGGCAGCCGGTGCGAAACCGCCGGCGACACCATGGCCATGGTGCCGGCGGGCACGACACGGTCTCCGTATCGCAGGGGTTCGAGCACCTTGCGGATCAACAGGATCAGCGGTGGATGCAACCGCTCGCATTCGCGCACGGCGTTTTCCAGGGCCGGCTGATGCTGGAGGCTGTCGAGGTCCATGGAACCGGCTTCCCGGTAAACCTCCCGCGCCTCCTCCCTCACCCGCGCCAGGTAGGCAGGCGCCCTGAAGAGCTCCAGGCCGGTCCAGGTCGCGAGCACCGCGCTGGTGTGCTGGCCCGCGAACAGCACTGTCAACAGGATACCCGTGATCTCGTCGTCGCTCAGGGCGCGTCCGTCCTTGTAACGGGCATTCATGAGCGTCTGCATGAAGTCGTCGGGATCAGCCCCGGCTTGCCGGCGCGCGGCCATGATCCCGCCGAAGAGCTCCGTCACCCGCCGGCGGGCCCGGTCGCGGCTTCGATGCGCCGGGGTAGGCAGGCCGGGGAAGAAGAATCCAAGCGTATTGATGCCCTTCTGCAGGTCGCGGTAGGCCTCGGCGAATCCGGTATCCACCCGGTCGCGAACCTCTTGTCCGATCAGGCAGCGGCTGGCGATCCTGACCGTGAGGTCGTTCATCGCGCGCGGCAGGTCGATGTCCCCGTCGTCGCCGAGGGCGTCCGCGAAAGCGCTTGCCTCCTCGAACATGATGAGGGCGAATTTCCGCATGGCGGCCTCACGGAGCGCGGGAAACAGGAAGCCGAGCTGCTCCGCCATGATTTCCGGCGAGGCGTCATAGGCCACGCCGCGCCCGAAGACGGGCACGGTGAAGCGGTAGACCGCTTTGGGGTCCAGCTGGGTGTCCGGAGCCCTGAAATAGAAGTCATGGGCCTCGGGCCCGGTGAAGAGAACGAAATCGCTAACGCCCAGCCTGAAGCGGAAAAGGTCGCCATGCTCGCGCCAGCCGCGGCTCAGCATGGCGACCGGGTCGCGCTGAAACTCACTGACATGGCCGATCAGCGGCCAGCCGCCCGCCAATTCCGAAACGGGTTTCTCCGCCGGCGGCGGGAGGTCGGCGGAATGCCAGGTCGTCATGCTGTCGTGAGTTCGGTTCGCCATTCCCGCCCTCAATGGATGAACGGCAGCATCGAGAAGCGCGCCCGCTGCGTGTAGCGCTCCCAAAGTTCGCCGTATTTTGCGCGGCAGCGGCGCTCGTCGCGTATCGAGCGGTGCCACAGGAGACCCACCAGCCATGCCGGCAGCAGGTAGGGGGCCCAGGACGCGAATCCGGTGGTCAGCGCGAAGGCCAGATAGATGCAGATTTCACCCGTATAGTTGAGATGCCGCCCGATTCCCCAAAAGCCGGAGACCAGGAGGCGCCCGTCGAGAGTCCGGGCAGGTTGCCCCCAGATCGTGACATCGGGGTTGCGCTTGAAGCGGTGCTTCTGCTGGTTGGCGCCGCGGAACAGCCAGAAACCGAAAACGAACAACAGGACGAGCATAGCGGCGGCGGCCGGCGGCAGCGGGTCCGGCGCATGAACAAGCCACCAGCCGGGGAGGCAGTAGAAGAACGGCACCAGCACGTAATCACCCCAGACCAGCATCCACCCGAAGCGCTCGCGGACGATGTCCCAAGTGTGGATCATTCCGTGTTCGAACTGGAAGTAGTTGAGCACGTAGAGGAAAGTGAAGGTCTGGTAGAGCACCATCGCCAGCGTCAGCTCGCCGTAGGTCTCGTACTGCACGGCGGCAAAGGATGCGTTGAAGAGCGCAAGGCCGATGAGGGAGGGGAGGTAGCTGAACAGCTTCAGATCCAGCCCGAACCAGACCGGTCCGGCATCGACGCCTTGGAAATAGCACCGCCAGAAGCCCGGCGGCGCATGACGTGCCCGCGCCGCCCGCCAATAAAGCCAGCCGGAAAAAGCGAACGCGAATCCGTTCGCGGCGACGAAAAGGGCGAGCAGGTGGGTGTGCAGCACCGAAAGAGAGAACCAGCCGAAGCCCTGGGCGAGACCCGCCGCGATCAGGGTAATCAGGAAGAGCGCGAGGCCGTTGAGCTTGTAGACGCGCTGGTTTCCGTCGGCATCGGGGCCGGTGACGCGGCGGCCCGGCAGGACCAGCGACATCGCGAAGAGGAGGGCGATGAACCCCAGCACCATCGCCGCCGCCTCGAGCAAAGTCTCGCCCGACAGCGCCGACAAGAGGTGGAGCGTCTCAGGCGGCGGCATCGCCGTCCTCCGCCCCGCGCTCAAGATGCTCCCGCCACTTGCGCACGGTCACCTTCTGAAAGGCCTGGACCACGGGATTGAACTCGACGGGAGGGGCGTCCCAGTGTTTCTCGTAGCCCTCCTGCTCCGCTTCGAGCGCAAACCGGTCCTGGTCGAGCAGGGGGGCGATCAGCACACGGTTGGAAATCTTCATGACCGCGGTCATGGCGAAACGGGGAATGCGCACCGGCAGAAGCGGTATTTTCAACGACTTGAAATAGAACAGGAAGAACACCCGGGTGGTGCGTTCATCGACCGGCAGCACGAAGAGCCAGTGCTTTATCGCGTCATCGGTGTTCGACCACTGGTAA
>JAJEHI010000124.1 GCA_022823775.1 Defluviicoccus sp.
ACCGCGTCCCCGGTATCGATCCCAAGGCGTGTCAGCCCGTGGGCGACCCGGCCGATCTCCCCGTCCCACCCTGCATAGGTCATCCGGACCTCGCCGTCGACCGCGGCGAGCGCTTCCGGGTCCCGCGCGACCGCGCGCGCGAAGACGGTGCCGAGCGGAATGGCGGTCACGACGAGCCTCCCGCGACGTCGAGGATCGCGCGCACCATCCCCTCGTAACCCGTGCAGCGGCAGATATGGCCCGACAGCATGTCCCGCACCTCGTCCTCGGTCGGGTCGGGGTTGGTCTCCAGGAACTGCGTCGCGGAGATCAGGATACCGGCCGTGCAGAACCCGCACTGCAAAGCGTGGTGACGGCGGAACGCCTCCTGCAGCGGGCTCAGCGACCCGCCCTCGGCAAGCCCCTCGACGGTTCCGATCTCGGCGCCGTCGACCTGCACCGCGAAGCGCAGGCAGGAGCGCACCGCGCGCCCGTCGATATTGACCGTGCAGGCGCCGCAGACACCGTGCTCGCAGCCGACATGGGTGCCGAACAGCTTCAGCTCATGGCGCAGGAAGTCGCTCAGCAGGGTCCGCGCCTCAGCGAAGCCGCCGTGACGACGGCCGTTCACGGTGACCGTGACGCGATGCCGGGTGCCCGGCTTTATCCTCAGCATGGCGCCGCGCCCGCTCTGTCGAACGCCCGTTCGAGGGCGCGCGCGCCCAGCACACGGACGAGCTGCCGCCGATAGGCCGCGCTCGCCTTCGGGTCTTCGATCGGATCCGCCCGGTCGGCGGCCAGCGCCGCCGCCCCGGCCGCGGTTTCCGCCGTCGCGGGCGCCCCGACGAAACCGGAGAGGTCGGCCAGCACCGGACGGTCCTCGATCCCGCCGAGGCCGAGCGACACCGCGGACAGGCCGCCATCGGGATCGACGGTGGCCGCGGCCGCGACCGCCGCTATCGCGAAGTCTCCTTGCCGCTGGGCGATCTCGTCGAAGGCACAGCCCGTCCCCGCCGTGGCGCGCGGCCAGCGGAGCGCCGTCACGAGCTCGTCGGGCTCGCGCGCCGTGGCGAATATTCCGTCGAAGAAATCGTCGGCCGCTATCGTGCGGGCGCGCCCCTTTCGCTGCACCACGACCTCCCCGCCCAGCGCGACGAGCGCCAGGGGGATCTCCGCGCTCGGATCGGCGTGGCAGACCGAGCCTCCCAGGGTCCCCCGGTTCCGGGTCTGGAAATGCCCGACGAAGGGCAGCGCTTCGGCCAGGAGCGGCACGGATTCGGCGATCAGCGGAGACGCGAGCGCATCGACCTGGCGGCAAAGCGCCCCGGTTTCCAGAACGCCGCCGTCCGCCGCGATCCCCGCCAGGGACTCCACGGGATTGATGTCGATGACGGCGGCCGGCCGCGCGAGCCGCATGTTGAGCATCGGGCCGAGCGACATCCCCCCGGCGAGCGCCGAGGCGTCCGAACCGAACTCGGCCATCAGCTCCAGCGCCTCGTCGAGCGTATCGGCGCGGCAATATTCGAACGGCGCGGGCTTCACCCGGCGCCTCCGCCGTCCGCGACCAGGTCCCAGACCCTGTTGAGGGTAAAGGGCGGGTCCACGTCCTCGCGCCCGAGCGCGTCGGCGACGGCGTTGGCGATCGCCGTCGGCGCCAGCATGGAACAGCCGTCGCCCATCCCCTTGGCCCCGAGCGCGGTATGCGGCGACGGGGTGTCGACATGACCGACGGTGAGCGCGGGCATCTCCGGCGCGGTGACGCAGAGATAGTCCGCGAAGGTGCCCGAGAGCGGGTTGCCCTCCTCGTCGTAAACCATCTCCTCCATCAGCGCGCCGCCGACGCCGTGGGCGAACCCTCCCAGGATCTGGCCTTCCACGATGAGCGGGTTGAGGACGTTGCCGACATCGTGGACGGAGACGTATTTCCTCACCTCGACCCTGCCGGTCCCCCGGTCGATCTCGACCGCCGCGAGGTCGCATATGAAGCCGAAGGTGACCGCCGAGGCCACCCGGTCCCGCTCGTCGGGCGGGCCGAGCCCGGGTGGCGAGACGATCGCGGTCTCGAAGATTCCGGGCGTCATGCCGTCCGGCAGGCCGGCGGGATGCCAATGGGTCTTGGCGGCGACGCGGCGAAACGGCAGCGCCTTTTCCGGCACGCCGACGACGCGCGCGGTGCCGTCGGCGAGCTCGACATCCTCCGCCGCGACTTCCAGATCCTCGGCGGCCACCGCCCTGACCTTGTCGGCGACCAGCCGCGCGGCCTCGCCGATGGCGTCGATCACCACCGAGGAAAACCGGTTCGCGTAGTTGCCCGATGCCAGCGACCATGCACCGGTCAGCGTATCGACCTCGGTCACCACGTCGATGTCGTCGGGGGTGAGGCCGAGCGCGTCGGCCGCGACTTGCGCGGCGACCGTCGCGTGTCCCTGCCCGGCCGGCGTGGAGACCGTCTTGACGGTGACGGATCCGGTAGGATCGACGGATATGGTGCAGGTTCCGAGCCCTCCGGACCTGCCGCCCGCGCGGGCGCGCTCCTCCGGCGTCTGGGCGAGCGTCACATAGGCCATGTTGGAGCCGGACGGCTCGATCGCCGTCGCCATGCCGATGCCGAACAGCCGCCCTTCGTCCCGCGCCCGGTCCCGCCCGGCGCGCAACTCTTCGTAGCCGGCAAGCTCCAGCGCCCGGTCGAGCCCGGCCTCGTAATCGCCGGCGTCATAGATCGCGCCCGCCGGCGCGCGGTAGGGGAACGAATCGCGCGGTATGAAATTGCGCCGCCTGATCTCGGCGATGTCGATGCCGAGCGCCCGCGCGCCGGCGTCCATGGCGCGCTCGAGCGCGAAGAAAAACTGCGGCCCCCCATAGCCCCGGTTGAGGCCGATCGGCAGCCGGTTTGTCGTCACCAGCCGGTTGTCGACATATATGTTGCCGACCCGGTAGGCGCCGTTCGACGCGCTGTGCATCCGGTAGACGGACGCCGGCTCGGGCGCGCGGATAAACGCGCCGACATCGACGACATTGAGGAATTTGAGACCGATCAGCGTGCCGTCATTTCGAAATGCCGCCTCGACGGCATCCTCCCGGTTGGACGCCGCCGACGAGCCCACCAGATGCTCCAGCCGGTCCTCGATCCATTTGAGCGGGACGCCGAGGAGCCGGCTCGCGGCGGCGAGCAGCACCATATAGGGGTACATCCCCTGCTTGATGCCGAAGCTGCCGCCGCTCTGCGGAGAGGTGATCAGGCGCAGCCGGTTGCCCGGCACCCCGAGCGCGCCGCACATCAGGGCGTGCAGGATGAACGGCCCCTGGAAATTGGACCATATCGTGTAGCGGTCGGGCGCCGGCTCGAACTGCGCGACCGCGCCGTAGGTCTCCATCGGAGTCGAGGAATAGCGTGGGAAGGTCCAGTCCAGCCGGACCACGCGGTCGGCCTCCGCGAACGCGGTTTCCGGGTCGCCGTAGCGGAAGCTGCGATGGTGGACGACGTTGGAGCCCACCGCCTCATGCAGCAGCGGCGAGTCGTCATCCATGGCGGCATCGAGGTCCATCACCGGGGGCAGCGGCCGGTATTCGACCTCGATCAGCTCGAGCGCATCCTCGGCGACGTAGCGGTCCTCGGCCGCGACCAGCGCCACCGGCTCGCCGGCGTAGCGCACCTTGTCGACCGCCATCGGGTAGTAATCGATCGGCACGCGGACCGCGCTCGGGATGGGCCGGGTCGCGGCCGAAATGTCGACTCCGGTGACGACTCCATGCACACCGGGGTGCGAGACGGCATTCGAAATGTCTACCGAAACGATGTCGGCATGGGCGTGGGGCGAGCGCAGCAGAGCCGCGTGGCGGAGCCCAGGCACCGGCTCCATGTCGTCGATGAAGCGCGCGTGGCCGGTAAGGAGGGCCTCGTCCTCCTTGCGCGGGACCGGGGCCCCGACCCAGCGGCCGCCTTCGGTCATCGCGCGCCGAGGGCCGCCGCCGCCGACAGGTAATCCTCGATCATGCCCCGGAACATGCCGGCGAGCGCCTCGTTCGCGATGTTGCCGTCCTCGCCGTAGGCCTGGCCGGCCTGCGCGAGGGCGAACATCTTCGGGTAGCACCAGCAGCCCAGGATCTCGAGCGGCAGCCGGAGGCTGGTCAGCCCGCGCGCGCCGCCGACGAGAGACGGCGAAGCCGACATCAGCAGGACCGACTTGCGGTCGAGCGGCACGGGCTGCATGCGCGACAGCCAGTCGATGGCGTTCTTCAGCGTGCCCGGCATGGTCCAGTTGTATTCCGGCGAGGCGAGCAGCCAGGCATCCGACTCCGCGATGCGGGCCCCCAGCGCCTCCGCGCCCTCGGGAATGCCGGACTCGTCCTGCAGATCGCCGTTGTAGAGCGGCATGTCGAACTCGCCGAATTCGGCGTGGTCGACCTCGTGACCGCATTCGCGGACAATGTCTTCGGCGAGCAGCAGGAGACGCCGGTTGATCGATTCCTTCCTGAGCGAAGCGGCGAACGCAAATACCTTCATATCCGGATTTTCCTTTCTGGGGGCGCGGCGCGATGTCGGCGGCAGAAGATAGCGGCGCGGTCGGGGTCGGTCCACGCCCGCCGCCGTCCGAAACCCCCGACATCGACATCGCGGAAGCCGCGGACGGGAACGACATGGCGGCCTGTTTCGCGATTCGCCGCGAGGTGTTCTGCGTCGAACAGGGGGTGTCGGAAGAGTTGGAAATCGACGGGCTGGATGCCGAATGCCGCCACTACCTGCTGCGCGTCGGCGGGCAGTCCGCCGGTACCGCGCGCACCCGTCCCGTCGAGCCCGGCACGGTCAAGGTCGAACGCGTCGCGATCCTCGCCCGATACCGGGGCCGGGGGCTGGGCTCCGCGCTCATGCGGCATGTGCTTCGGGAACTGGACGGAGAGAGCTGCGGCAGGACGGTGCTGCACGCCCAGGCGCACAGCGAAACCTTCTATCGCGCGCTCGGCTTCGCGACCGAGGGCGCGCCCTTCGAGGAGGCCGGGATTCCGCATGTCCGCATGGTCCGCAATTCCTTGCTCGGGGGCAATTGAGTCGGCCGGCCTTATTTGGTCTCATGCGCCATCGCCGAAGGGTGCGAAACCCGACCGGCGCGCACACGAGGAGAAGAACAGATGAGAGGCATCAAGTTTCTGACGGTCGCGGCAGCCGGTGCGATCGCGATGGCGGGCAGCGCGATGGCGCAAAGCCCCGCCGATTTCTACAAGGGGCGGACGGTCACGATCCTGCACGGCTTCGGCGTCGGCGGGACCTACGGCAAGACCTCGCTCTCGCTCGCCGAGGCGCTCAAGCCGCTTCTCGGGACGGATTCGATCATCGTCCAGAACCGGACCGGCAGTGGCGGGCTCAAGATGACCAACTACGCCTACAACGTCGCGCCCAAGGACGGCTCGGTGCTGCTGATGCTGCCCGATACGCTGGTCGTCACGCAGCTCACCCGCCCCAAGGCCGCGAAGTACGAGGCCGACAAGTTCACCTTCATCGGCGGGGCGCTCAAGGTGAACTCTCTGATGGCGGTCAGGAGCGACACCGGGGTGAAGCAGTGGTCCGACCTCAAGACCAAGGAAGTGCCCTTCGCCTCGTCGGGCGTCGGATCGCAGACCTACCAGGTTCCGGCGATCGTCAACGGCCTGCTCGGGACGAAGATCAAGATCGTCAAGGGCTATCGCGGCTCGCGCAAGATGCTGCTGGCGATGGAGCAGGGCGAGGTCTCGGGCGTCAATTTCACCTGGCTCGCCTTCAAGACCAACCGCGAGGTGTGGTTCAAGAACGGTTTCGCGGTGCCGCTGATCCAGATGGGCCCCGAGCCCGAGGCCGAGCTGGCCAATGTGCCGATGCTGAAGGACCTGGTGGCCGCCGAGGACCGGCCGATCATCGGCTTCATGTCGACGCTCGTCGCCATCGGCCGCAGCCTGGCCGTCGCGCCGGGCGTCCCGCAGGACAGGATCGCTTTCCTGCGCGGCGCCTTCGCCAAGGCCGTCGCCACGCCCGCCTTCGCGGCCTCGATGAAGAAGAGCAAGCTCAGGGTCACCCCCAGCACGGGCGAGGAGATCCAGAAGGTGGTGAGCGAGAGCCTCAAGATCGACGACGCGACGCTCGCCAAGGCGCGCAAACTGCTGGCCGCCAAGTAGCGCCGCTTCGACGGTTTCGGGAACGACGCCCCGGCCCCGCCAGGCCGGGGCGTTTCGTTTGCGCGCTGCTCGGGGCGTGAGAACACAGGGCCGGCGTGCAGGCTCATTCGGTATCGCCCATTTCGGAAGCGGCTTTGAAGCTGACGTAGACCCAGACGGGTATCTCGCTGTGCTGCCGGATGAAGTCGAAGACCCGATCGCGAATCGAGATGCGGGTATCGAGATCGACGTTACCCTCGGGGAGAACGGCCCACACCCAGACAGCCGGTTCGTCCGCGGAGTCGGTGCCGGTTTCGACGACCCAGTCGGACACTTCGGTGGGAAGAGGCGGCAACTCGTCGAGGGCAGCCCGAATTTCCGTGTTGGCGAACTGCGTGGCGCGTTCGCTCACGGCTGACGTCCTTCCGGATCGTTACTGTCGGAGAGCCGGTACGGCAACTTCGATGTGTAGCTTTCGGAGGCGATCCCGGCCCCGACAAACCGATCCGAGGCCTATACTTCCCCCAAGAAAGTATGATGAGCGGGGCTCTTTCCATCGCCCCGCGGCTACCCATATTTCACTTATGGACGGCGAACTCACACTGATGAACGGACCGCTGGGCATGGACCGCGACCCCGCCGTCAATCGGCAGAAGCTGGAGGCGGACGAGGCGGTCGTCCGGGGCGGGTTCCGCCGCAAGGTGCGCGCCACCCTCGGCCGGGTGCCGTTCGTGGAAGACGCCGTCGCTTCGTTCTATTGCGCGGTCGACAGCGGCACGCCGCTTTACGTCAAGGCGATGCTGATGGGCGCGATCGCCTATTTCATCACCCCCACCGACGTGATTCCCGACTTCATCGCCACGCTCGGCTATACCGACGACGCGGCGGTGCTGACGGCCGCGATCAGGGCGGTCGGAAGCAACCTGAAGCCCCACCACCGCGAACGGGCGCGGCGGTTCCTTGACGACATGAAGTAGCCGGCCGGGTCCGGACCGGCGCGTTCTGGACAGGCTCGGGCGTCGTCTCCATCATCGGCCGATGCCCGCCGGCCAGCTCTCGCGCCTGTTCGATCCGCGCTCCATCGCCGTGGTCGGCGCTTCGGCGAACGAGGCGAAGCCGGGCTTCCAGATCCTGAGGGCGCTCGAGCCCTTCCACGGCGCGGTCCACGCGGTCAACCCGCGCGGCGGCACCGTCATGGGGCGGCCGGTCCATCGCAGCCTCGCCGATATCCCCGAGCCGGTGGACCTCGTCGCCCTCGTGCTGCCGGCACGGCATTCGCTGGCGGTGCTGGAGGAGGCCGCGGCGATCGGCGCGGGCGCCGCCTTCATGGTGAGCGGCGGGTTCGGCGAGACCGGCGCCGCCGGCGCGGCGCTGGAAGCCGACATTGCGAGCGCGTGCCGGGCCGGCGGGATCCGGCTTCTCGGGCCGAACACCTCGGGATTCCTGCGCCCTTCGCGCGGGCTTGCCTGCACTTTCCTGCCGGCGGCGGCGGAGCTCCGGCCCGGTCCGATCGGAATCGTCGCGCAATCGGGCGGGATCAACCTCACGCTTGCGATGATGGCCAATGCCGAAGGGCTGGGCGTCAGCCTGGCGGTCGGGCTCGGCAACGCGGCCGATCTGGGTATCGCGGAGACGCTGGACTATCTGGCGGCGGATCCGGAGACGCGGGCCATCGCGGTCCACCTCGAAGGGGTAGAGGACGGTAGGGCGGTGTTCGACGCGGTCAGAGCCGCGGTCCCGGCCAAGCCGGTGATCGCGCTCCCGGTCGGCAAGGCGGACCTCACGGGATTTGCCGAGTCGCATACCGGCGCGCTGATGGGAAACCACCGGCTGACGCGCTCGGCGCTCCGCCAGGCCGGCGCGGTGGTGGTGGAAACGCTCGACGACGCGCTCGACGCGGCCCGTGCGCTCGCCATGACGCGGCTCAAGCCCGCGCGCGATCCGGGGATCGGCGTGCTGACCGGGCAGGCCGGGCCGGGGCTGCTGATGACCGATACGCTCAGGCAGGCGGGCGTATCGGTGCCGGAGCTGGCGCCCGCGACGGTGGCCCGGATCGCGGGCGCGCTTCCCCCGCTCACCTACATGAGGAACCCGGTCGACACCGGACGGCCCGGCGACAACCTCGGGGCCGTCATCGAAGCGCTCGCCGAGGACGGGCGAATCGACGCCATCCTCGCCTACGCGCTCATCGAGGGCGGCCCGCTGGATGTCGGCGGGGCCGCGCTCGAGGCGGCGGGCAAGACTTCGAAGCCGATGGTCTTCGCCACCGCGGGCGTTCCGTCCGAGACCGCGGGACCGGTCGACGCGCTTCGCCGCGCCGGCGTTCCGGTTTTTCTCGTCCCCGACCGGGCCGCGCGGGCGATGGCGGCCATGGTGGAGGACGCGCGCGGCCGGGCGAACGCGGAACGGGACGGAACCGACGCCGCGCCGCCCGGGATCGCTCCGCCGCTCGCGGGCCCGGTGGACGAGGATGCGGCGAAGTCTCTCGTCTCCGCCTACGGCATCGCGACGCCGAGACGGACGGTGTGCCGGAACCGCGCGGAGGCCGAAGCGGCGCGCGCGGCGATACCGGGCCCGGCGGTCGCGAAGGTTCTCGACCCGGCGATACTCCACAAGTCCGATGTCGGGGGCGTGCATACCGGGATAGAAACCGCCGGGGCGCTGGACTCGGCGCTCGATGCCATCGACCGGATATCGAGCGCCGGCTACCTGATCGAGGAAATGGCGCCCGACGGCCTCGACCTCATAATCGGCGCGCGGAACGATGGGAGTTTCGGTCCGACCGTGCTGCTCGGCCTCGGGGGCACCGCGGCCGAGGCCATCGACGACGTCGCCGTGGCCCTGGCGCCGCTCGGCGGCGGCGAGGTCGACAGGATGATCGACGTGCTCGCCGGACGGGCGCTTTTCGGCCCTTGGCGCGGCGCCCCGGCCCCCGACCGCGCCGCCATCCGCGATGCCGTCGCGGGTATCGCCAGGCTGATCGTCGAACATCCGGAAATCGCGGAGATCGACCTCAACCCCGTCAGGGCCCATGCCGGCGGCGCGATCGCGCTCGACGCGCTGATCGTTCTTCGGCGCGCGTGAGCCGCCCTCCCCCGGCCCCTCCCGCGAGCGGGAGGGGAGAAGGTAAGGGGCCGGCATCGGCGCGGTAGTGGCTCGCACCCGTCAAAGCGGGTATCCTGCGAACAAACCGTTATTCACGCGAGCGGAGACGCACCATGGAACGAAGCTTCGCCAAGGAAGTCGAGCTTCTGCGCCGGGGCGACGGGGAATATTTCGAGGGCGAGGGCATCCTCGCCATCACCAAGGGCCTGCTGCAGTCGGGCGTGAGCTACGTCGGCGGCTACCAGGGCGCGCCGGTCTCCCATCTGATGGATGTGCTGACGTCGGATTCCAAGGGGTTGATGGCGGAGCTCGGCGTCCATACCGAAGTCTGCGCCAACGAGGCCGCGGCGGCGGCCATGCTGGCGGCCTCGATCAACTATCCGATCCGCGGCGCGGTGACATGGAAATCGACGGTCGGCACCAACGTCGCGGCCGACGCGCTCTCCAACGTCGCGTCCGCCGGCGTCGTCGGCGGCGCGCTGATCATTCTGGGCGAGGATTACGGCGAAGGCGCGAGCATCATCCAGGAACGCACCCACGCGTTCGCGATGAAATGCTCGGCGTGGCTGATGGACCCCCGCCCTCATCATCCCCGCATGGTCGATCTCATCGAGAAGGGGTTCGAGCTCTCCGAGGCCTCGCACACGCCGGTGATGGTGGAATTCCGCATCCGCGCCTGCCACGTCACCGGCCGTTTCGCGACCAAGGACAACAAGCCGGGCCGGTTCTCGACCAACGACAAGCTGGAGAAGCCGGTCTTCGACATCGGGCGCATCGCGCTGCCGCCGGCGACCTACGAGCAGGAAAAGAAGAAGGTCGAGGAGCGATTCCCCGCGGCCATCGACTTCATCCGCGAGCACAAGCTGAACGAGGTCTTCCCGGGCAAGTACGACGATGTCGGGATCGTCTGTCTGGGCGGACTCTACAACTCGGTGATCCGCGGGCTGCAGCAGCTCGGCCTCGCCGACGTGTTCGGCAATTCCGACATCCCCATCCTCTGCCTCAACGTCACCTACCCCCTGGTCGACGACGAGATCGCGGAATTCTGCGCGACCAAGCGTTCGGTCCTCATCGTGGAAGAGGGCTTCCCGGAATACCACGAGCAGGCGATCAACGCGCTGCTGCGCAAGGCCGACCTCAACACCGAGATCGTCGGCAAGGGCGTGTTTCCCAAGGCCGGCGAATACCAGGCCGAGGTGATGCTGCGCGGGCTCGCCGGCTTCATCGAAGGCTCGGTCCCCAAGGGGATCGACCTGGAGCCGGTATCCGCGGTCGTCGCCGGCCTCGACAAGACCAAGGAAACCGCGGCCGAAATGCTGGGCAAGCCGGTTCCCAAGCGTCCGCCGGGTTTCTGCACGGGCTGCCCCGAACGGCCGGTGTTCAGCGCGATCAAGCTGGTGCAGCGCGAGGAGGACGTCGGCGAGGTGCACATCTCGGCCGATATCGGCTGCCACACCTTCGCCGCGCTGCCGCCCTTCGGACTCGGCAACACGGTGACCGGCTACGGGCTCGGACTCGCGAGCTCGGCGGGGGTCGCGCCGCACTTCAACGGGCGCACGATCTCGATCATGGGCGACGGAGGATTCTGGCATAACGGGTTGTCGAGCGGCATCAGCGGGGCCGCCTTCAACGACCACGATTCGGTTCTGGTCATCATGGCCAACGGCTATTCCTCGGCGACCGGCCAGCAGCGCCTGCCGTCCACCACCGCGGGCGGCAGCGTCCCGTCCGACACGGTCATGCCGATGGAGCGCGCGATCAAGGGACTCGGCGTCAAGTGGGTGCGCAAGCAGTACACCTACCGGGTCGGCAAGATGAAGAAACTGCTGCACGAGGCGCTGACCACGCCCGAGAAGGGGCTGAAGGTCATCATCGCCGAGGCCGAATGCCAGATCGCCAAGCAGCGCCGGCTTCGTCCGCTGGTCCGCAAGGCGCTCGATGCCGGCAACCGGGTCGTCCGGACGCGGTTCGGCGTCGACGAGGACACCTGCACCGGCGATCATTCCTGCATCCGGCTGTCGGGCTGCCCCTCGCTCACCGTCAAACCCAACCCGGACCCCCTCCGCAAGGACCCGATCGCGCATGTCAACAACGGCTGCGTGGGGTGCGGGCTGTGCGGCGAGGTGGCCGACGCGGCCGTGCTCTGCCCCTCCTTCTACCGCGCGGACATCGTCCAGAACCCCAAGGGCATGGACCTGTTCCTGGACAAGTGGCGCAAGAGCGTGATCGGCAGGCTCGGAGGGTATGCGAACGGCGCGGTTGCCAACGGCTCGGCGGCCGGGGGCAACGGAGCCGCCCGATGAGCGCCGAGGCGAACGGCGCCTCCAACGGCGCGGAGGCGCTCCCCGAGCGCACCTTCACGATGGTCGTCGGCGCGCTGGGCGGCGAAGGCGGGGGCGTGCTGACGAGCTGGATCGTCGCGGCGGCGGAGTCGCTGGGCTTCCCGTGCCAGAGCACCTCGATTCCCGGCGTGGCCCAGAGAACCGGCGCCACCACCTATTACATCGAGATCTACCCCGCTCATCACGACCGCCTCGCGGGACGCTCGCCGACGATGGCTCTCTACGCCACGCCGGGCAACATGGACGTCGTCGTGACCTCCGAATTGATGGAGGCCGGCCGCGCGCTGGAGCTCGGCTGGGTGACGCCCGACCGGACCACGCTGATTTCGTCGTCGCACCGGGTCTATTCCATACTTGAGAAATCGGCGATGGGAGACGGCCGGTTCGAGGCTTCGGACCTGATCGAGACGGCCAACCATCTCGCCAGGCGGGCCATCCTGATCGACATGGATCGGCTCGCGCAGGCCAACGGGACCGTGATCAACGCCGTCATCCTGGGCGTGATCGCGGGTTCCGGCGAAGTGCCGATCCCCGCCGAGGCGTTCGAGAAGGCCATCGAAAAGACCGGCGTTGCGGTCTCCGGCAATCTGCGCGGCTTCAAGGCCGGGTTCGATTACGTTCGCGGCGACATTCCGATGCCGGAGGAGCCGCCGCCGGTCGAGCGCGGCGCGCCGGGCGATATCGGGGCGCTGCTGGCGCGGCTGGAGGAGAGCTTCCCGCCCGAGACCCACCGGATCCTGCGGGACGGCGTCCGCCGGGCTGTCGATTACCAGAACCTCGCCTACGGCGCGCGCTATCTCGACAACGCCGGGAAGATCCTGGCGGCCGACAAGGCGAACGGCGGCGCCGAGAGGGGATTCGGGCTGACCGTCGAAGGCGGCCGCTATCTCGCCCTCTGGATGACGTACGAGGACATCATCCGGGTCGCCGCGCTCAAGAGCCGCCCCGAGCGGATGGAACGCGTCCGCCGCGAGGTCGGCGCCAAGGCGGAAGAACCGGTCGTCGTCACCGAGTTCCTGAAACCCGGCTACGACGAGATCGCCTCGGTCCTGCCGCCCGCGCTCGGGCGCGCGCTCACGCGGTGGAAGGAGAAGAAATCCAGCCGGCAGAAGTTCCACGTCGCGATGCGGGTCAAGACCAACACCGTTTTCGGCTATGTCCGGCTTTGGGGGCTCGCGAAGCTGCGATTCTGGCGGCCCTACAGCTATCGCTTCGCCGAGGAATGGTCGGAGATCGAGACCTGGCTCGAAGCGCTCGAGAGCGCCGCCGGCCGGAGCTACGAGCTGGCGCTCGAGATCGCCGAGCTCCCCAACCTGCGCAAGGGCTACTCCGACACCCACCGGCGCGGGGTCGGCAACTACCGCAAGGTGTTCGAGGAGCTTGCCCGCCCGGCCGCGACGGCAACGGGCGATCCGGCCGGAGCGGTTACGGCGCTGAACGCCGCGCGCACCGCCGCGCTCGCCGACCCTGAGGGCGATGCGTTGAGGACGGTGCTGGTCGCGCCGCCCGCCCCACCGGAGGAGAACCGGGCGCAGGCGGCGGAGTAGCGCCTCAGGCGTCGCCCCACACTTCGCGCGCGAGGTCGATCACGAAGGACAGTTTCGCCGCCTGATCCTCGACGGCGATCAGGTTGCCCAGATCGACGCTCGCGAAGCCGCATTGCGGGCTCAAGCCCAGCCGGTCAAGCGGGACGTATCCCGAGGCTTCCTCGATCCGGCGCAGGATCTCGTCCCGGTCTTCCAAGTCGCCGCGCTTGGTGGTGACGAGGCCGAGCACCACGCACCTGTCGTCCGGCATGAAGCGCAGGGGCTCGAACCCGCCGGAACGCGCGTCGTCGTATTCGAGGAACCAGGCATCGACGTCGATGACCGGGAACAGGGCTTCCGCCAGCGGCTCGTACCCGCCCTCCGCGATCCAGGCACTCTGCGCGTTGCCGCGGCAGAGGTGGATGGTGAGGTAGGTTTCGGGGCTGCGCTCCGAGACGCAGTCGTTGAGCAGGCGCGCGTATTTGTGGATCAGCGTATCGGGATCCTCGCCGATGGCCTTCAGATTGTCGCGCATCCTGGTATCGACGAAATAGTTGATGACCGGATCGTCGATCTGGATGTAGCGGCAGCCGAGCGCTTCAAGGGAGGCGATCTCGTCGCGGTAGACGCGGGCGAGATCCTCCCAGAACGCGTCCTTGTCGGGATAGGCCCCGTCGTCCACCGACGCGTCGCCGCCATGAAAGTGAATCCGCGTGGGCGAGGGGATCGTGACCTTGGCGGTCTTCTCGGTCTTCCCGTTCAGGAACGCGAAGTCGTCGGCCAGGATGTCGCCCGGCCGGCCCAGCCGACCCACCGTATGGACGTTCTTGGGCACATAGCCCGATGCCGTGCCCGGCGCCCTCCGGAAGCCGGCGGCCTCGTCCGGGCTCGAAATCTCGATTCCCTCGATCGCCGAGATGAAATCGATCCACCAGTTCTCGCGCCGGAACTCGCCGTCGGTCACCGCGCCGAGCCCCAGATCCTCCTGCAGCTTCACCGCATCGGCAATGGCCTCGTCCTCGATCCCGCGCAGATCGGCGGCGTCCAGCTCGCCGGACTTCCACTTCTTGCGGGCGGCAAGAAGCTCCGGCGGACGCAGCAGGCTGCCGACATGATCGGCGCGAAACAGGGGTTTCCTGGGGGAAGCAGTCATCGACGGTCCTTTCCGGGTTGCCGGCGCGTTGACTCGCCCCGGGCGGCACCGAACTATGTACTCCGATCTCCCGGACCCGTCACCACGCAGCCGGTTGGAAGAAGCCCATGCGCATCGAGGACTATCCGCCTCAGGAACCGCTGAGCGAGATCGGGCAGGCCTTCGCCGACGAGGTCATGTCGCGCGGCGAAGCCGTCTCGTCCGTGGACGTGCGGTACGGCGGCGATCCCTACCGGTCGATCGCGATTCAGGCGCCGGCGGTACCGAACGGCACCGTGCTCGCCATGATGCACGGAGGCGGCTGGACATCGGGCTATAAGGAGCACCTCAACTTCGCCGGGCCGTGCGCGACCGCGCGCGGGGTCGTCTATGCCAGTATCGGCTACCGCCTTGCGCCCCAACATTTGTTCCCCGCCGGTTTCGAGGACTGCGCGGATGCCATCGCCTGGCTCTACCGCAATGTCGCGGAGACGGGCGGCGATACCGGGCGTATTTTCGTGGGCGGTCACTCGGCGGGCGGTCACTACGCGGCGCTGCTCGCGGTGCGGACCGACTGGCAGGCGCCGCGCGGGCTGCCCGCCGACGTCATACGGGGTTGCCTGCCGATCTCCGGCGTCTTCCGCTTCGGCGAAGGGAGCGGGCTCAGCGCGCGGCCGCGGTTTCTCGGACCGGAGTCGAACGACCGCGCGGCGAGCCCGGTTCTCGACATCGGGGCGGCCCCGCCCTTCTTCATCGCCCACGGCGGCGAGGATTTCCCCCATCTGATGACCCAGGCGGAGGAAATGGAAGGCGCGCTCCGCCGGGCGGGCGGGGACGTTACGCGACTGCCCATGCCGGGGCGCAACCACTTCTCGGCGTGCTACGCCGCCGGCGAGGAAGACGGGCCTTGGGTCGGCCCCGCATTCGACTGGATCGCCGCGCATTGACCGGCGCGGCGGCGGCGATCGAAGCGAGAGGGCTCCACAAGCGGTTCCAGGCGACCCGCGCGCTGGAGGACGTGTCCTTCGCGGTGGCTCCGGGCGAGGTCCATGCCCTGATCGGCGAGAACGGCGCCGGGAAATCGACGCTGATCAAGATCCTCGGCGGCGTTCACCGTCCGGACCGCGGCACCGTCGGGATCGGCGGCCGGCTCCGCCGCTTCTCCGGCCCGCGCGAGGCGCTTGCCAGCGGCATCGTCGTCATCCCCCAGGAGATGCGCGTCGTCCCGGCGATGAGCGTTGCCGAGAACGTGCTGATCCAGGCCGTTCCGACGCGGCGTTTCCTCGGCCTCCCCGTCGTCGACCGGACGGCGATGGCGGACAACGCCGCGGCGCTTCTCGCGCGCCTCGGCATCGCGATCGACCCGCGCGCGCGAGTCGACCGGCTCGGCTACGCGGAACGGCAACTGGTGATGATCGCCCGCGCTCTCAGCCGCGAAGCGCGGGTAGTGATCCTCGACGAGCCCACGGCCGCGCTGGAAGCGCGCGAGGTCGAGCGCCTGTTCGCTGTGGTCGCCGCGCTCAAGGCCGACGGCGTGGCGATCGTCTACGTCTCGCACCGGCTGGACGAGGTGGACGAGCTGGCGGACACCTGCACCATCCTCCGCGACGGCCGCGCGGTCGAACGATACGCCCGCGGCGAACGCAGTCGCGACGAGGTGGTCAGGCTGATGACCGGGCGGGACATCGAAACGGCTCACGCATCCGCGGGCGCCGGCGCGGTCGGCACGCTGCTGCGCGGGCCCCTTGCGGAAGAGCCGGAGATCGCGGTCGGCGAAGGGCGCGTGCTGGGGCTCGCGGGCCTGCTGGGCAGCGGCACCGCGGAACTCCTGCACCGCCTGTTCGGTGCCGGGCGCTACGCCGCGGAAATCGAGAAATCGGGGGCGCCGGTCGGTCTCAAATCTCCAGGCGACGCGATCCGGGCGGGAATCGGGCTGGTCCCGGGGGAACGCGCGCTGGGGCTCGCGATGGCGCTTACGGTACGCGAGAACATCGTGCTGCCCAACCTGCCCCTGCTGGCGGGCGGGCTGAGGCTCAGGAAGGCGGAAATCGACCGTCTGGTGGACCGGCTGATCGAGAGCGTCGACATCCGCCCGCCCGACCCCGGCCGCACCGTGCGCGAGCTCTCGGGCGGGAACCAGCAGAAGGTGATCTTCGCGCGCTGGCTCGCCGGTCATGCCGACGTGCTGCTGCTGGACGAGCCGACCCACGGCATCGACATCGGGGCCAAGGCGCAGATCCATCGCCTGATGCGCCGTTTCGTGGACGACGGAGGCGGCATCGCGCTCGCGTCGTCGGAGATGGCGGAGCTGCTCGCGGTCAGCGACGAGGTTCTCGCGATGCGGCGAGGCGCGGTCGTCGGGCGCTTCTCGCGCGACGGCGAATACACCGAAAGCGCGCTCAGATCGGCGCTCGGAGGATGAGCATGAAGTTCCTGGGAGATCGGCTGAACGCGGCCCGGCTCGGCTGGCTGGCGGGCCAGATCCCGCTGCTCGCGCTGATCGTGCTGTGCCTGATCGCGAGCGCGCTCTCGGATCGTTTCTTCTCTCCCATCAACATCAACAACGTGCTGATGCAGGGCGCGGTGATGACCGTCATCACCATCGGCATGACCTATGTCATCATATGCGGCGGCTTCGATTTGAGCGTGGGCTCGGTCGTCGCCTTGACCGGCTGCGTGACGGCGATGGCGATGCTGGAAGCCGGCATCGTCGCCGGTGTCGTGGCCGGCGTGGCCGTGGGCGCGCTGGTCGGTCTGGTCAACGGCCTCGTCGTCACCAGGCTCGACGTCAACCCGTTCATCGCGACGCTGGGGACGATGGTGCTGTTCCGCGGCGTCACCTTCCTGATCACCGGAGGCCGGCCGGTGGTCGGCGAAGAGGGTCTCCCCGAACTCTTTCTCGACTTCGCCATCGAGCGCCTGTTCGGAATCCCCTACCTGGTGTGGCTGCCCGTGGCGCTCTTCGGCGTCTTCCACTGGCTCCTGCACCATACCGCTTACGGCATCCGCGTCTTCGCGACCGGAGGAAACACCGAAGCCGCCTATCTCGCCGGCGTCGCGGTGGGCCGCGTGCGCGCCTCGGCCTATGTCTGGTGCGGCGCGCTCGCCGGGCTCGCCGGGGTGATGCTGGCGTCCCGGCTGCAATCGGGCCAGCCGACCGCCGGCGCGTTCTACGAGCTCACCGCGATCGCCGCCGTCGTCCTCGGCGGGGCTTCGCTGTTCGGCGGCGAGGGCAAGCTCTACAAGTCGATCATCGGCGTGTTCATCATGGTGGTGCTGGCCAACGCGCTCAACCTCGCCAACGTCCACTCCTACTGGCAGCAGGTGGCGATCGGCCTGGTGATCGTCGCCGCCGCCGCCGCCGACCGGCTGCGCCGGCGCTGAGGTCCGGCGCTCGGATGACCGACTATGACGGCATCGTCCTCGGCGGCGGCCATAACGGGCTGATCCTTCAGGCCTACGCCGCGCGCGCCGGGCTGAATGTGCTGACGATCGAGCGCCGGCCGTTCGTCGGCGGCGGGCTGGAGACCGCGGAAGATCCGCGTCACCCGGGCTTCCTGCACAACACCCACGGCTTCTTCCAGCGCGCGCTGACCGAGATGCCGTGGTACCGCGACCTTGAGATCGCGCGCCACGGTGCGCGCTACATCGAACCCGAGCTGAACGTCGCAATGCTGCTTGGCGACGGCCGCTCGCTGCAATGGTGGACGGATTTCGAGCGCACCCACGCCTCTTTCGCGGCGCTGTCGAAGCGGGACGCCGCCACGCTGAAACGCTGGCACGACGATTTCCGTCCGATCGTTCGCGACATCCTCGTGCCGGAGGCGACGTCGCCGCCCTTGCCGTCGGCCGAACGCCGCGCCCTGCTCGAACGCAGCGCCGCCGGGCGCCGGCTGCTCGAAGCGAGCGCCCTGTCGCCGCTTGAGTTCGTGGAGAGCGAGTTCACGCATCCTACGATCCAGGCGGGGCTCCTGTTCTTCAACGGGCTGCGCGAGGTCGACCTCCGCGTGCGCGGTTTCGGCCACCACATCGCCGCCTTGCTCGCCAGCACGGCGAAGGCGCAGATGACGGTGGGCGGTGCGCACATGCTGGCGGTGGCGCTGGAGCGCGCCGTGCGCGAGGCCGGCGGCGATATCCGGGTGGCGACGACGCCGCGCCGCATCCTGGTCGAGCAGGGGCGCGCGGTCGGCGTCGAGACCGAGGCGGGCGATACCTTCATGGCGCGCCGCTTCGTCGCCTCCTCGCTCAACCCGCACCAGACCTTTCTCGACCTGCTGGAACCGGCCCATCTGCCCGAGGACTGGCGGCGCAGGGTCGAGGGTTTCGCATACAACCTCATCGCGCCGCTGTTCGCGCTCAACCTCAACCTCTCCGAGCCGCCGCGCTATGCCGCCGCCGAGCACGACCCCGCGCTGGAGGCCCCGTTCATGACGATCATGGGGCTCGAACACGTCTCGCAGTATCCGGAGATCGTGCGCCACCACGAGGCCGGAACGATCCCTCCGACGGTGATGTGGGGCTGCTGCCCGACGCAGTTCGACCCCTCGCAGGTGCCGTCGGGCAGGCACACCGCGTTCATGTGGGAAAAGCTGCCCTACGCGCTCAACGGCGAGCCGGCCAGCTGGGACGCGGCCAAGGATGCCCACGGCGCGGCGATGTTCGACTTGTGGCGGCGCCATGCGCCTAATCTCGACGGCGCGGTGATCGACCGGTTTACGCGCAGTCCGCTCGATGTCGAGCGCACCCTTCCCAACATGCGCCACGGCGATCTGCTGGTGGGCGCCTTCACCAACGGCCAGATCGGCGCCGACCGGCCGTTCCCCGGCGCCGGCCGCTATCGCGCCCATCTGGACGGGCTCTATCTGTGCGGCTCGGCCTCGCACCCGGGCGGCAATATCACCGGGCTCCCCGGTTACAACGCGGCGCAGGTGCTGCTCGCCGACCTCGACCTGGACGCCGAATGGGCACCGCCGCCGATCGCCGAAAGGCTGGCCGCGCTGGCGGATGCGATCTAAGGACGCTCGGCCGCCGCCACCGCCTCCAGGATCGACTCCGGCGTGATGGGGAGGCTCGTGACCCGCGCGCCCAAGGGCCTGAGCGCGTCGTTGACCGCGAGCATGATCGCCGCCGGCGCGCCGACGGTGCCGGCTTCGCCCGCCCCCTTGGTTCCGAGCGCGGTTTCCTCGATCGGGGTCTCGACATGGCCGACATGGATGTCGGGCAGCCCCGCCGCCATCGGCACCAGATAGTCGACAAAGCTCGCGTTCAGCATCTGGCCGTCCTCGTCGTAGCGGCACTCCTCGAACAGCGCGCCGCCGATGCCCTGGACGACGCCGCCCCTGATCTGCTCCTCGACCAGCAACGGGTTGACGATCCGCCCGCAATCCTCGACCACCCAGTGATCGAGCAGCCGCACTTCGCCGGTCTCCACGTCGACTTCGAGCGACGAGCCCTGCACCCCGTTGGCGAGCGCGAACGGCGCGGCGTCGGGGACGTAGTGCCGGGTGACGGCGAGCTCGGGCTGGACGCCGGGCGGCAGGGTGTCGTGGCGGAAATGGCCGATGCGGCCGATCTCGGAAAGCGCGATCCTGGGCTCCCCGGTTCCCCGGTCGCAGACCGCGCCGCGCGCGAGGTCGAGGTCGGAGGGATCGGCCTGCAGGATCGACCCGGCGAGTTCGAGGATGTTCGCGCGCAAACCCTCGGCCGCACGCCACACCGCCTCGCCGCCGATGGTCAGCCCGCGCGAGGCCCAGGCACCGCCGCCATAGGGCGTCGTCGACGTGTCGCCGCCCACTACGCGGACATCGCTTGCCGCCACGCCGAGCCGGTCGGCGACGATCTGGGCGAGCGCGGCGTGGGTCCCCTGCCCCAGCTCGATCACCGAGGTGACGCAGCGAACGGTACCGGAGGGCTCCAGCCGGACGGTCGCGCCGTCCTGGGTGCTGATATGGGCACCGGACGGGCCGTAATAGGCGGGCCCGACGGAGGTCATTTCGAGGAAGGTCGCGACCCCGATCCCGCGATGGATACCGGTTTTCCGAAGCTCCGCCTGCTGGGCGCGGAGCGCGTCGTAGCCCATCATCCCGACCAGCTTGTCCAGGCACCGCCGGGGGCTGAGCCGCTTTATCGCCAATCCGCCCGGGGTCCTCAGCGGATAGTCCTCGTCGCTCCAGTAATTGCGCCGGCGCAGCTCCACCGGATCGATACCGGCCGCATGGGCCGCCCAGTCGAGCAGTTGCTCCGCCACCGCGCAGGCGATCGGCTGGCCGACCGCGCGGTACATCCCGGACGGCGGCTTGTTCTGGAAGGCGACGCGCAGCCGGGCGTCGTAGCGCTCGTTGGCGTAGGCGCCCGCCGCCATCATGATCGTCATCATGCCTTCGCTGATCGGCGGGCGACCGAGCGAGCCATAGGCCCCGAGCGAGGTCAGCGCGTCGACCGAAAGCCCCCGGATCCGGCCGTCCCCGTCCACCCCCAGCCGCGCCATGACCGCCTGGTCGCGGGCATGCACGTCGCTGACGAAGGCCTCCATCCGGTCGACGACGTATTTGACGGGGCGTCCCAGGATCCTGCTGACGGCGGAGACCGCGATCTCGTCGCCGTAGACGTGGAGCTTGATGCCGAATCCGCCGCCGATGTCGGGCGCGACGACCCGGACCAGATGCT
Source organism: Defluviicoccus sp. (assembly GCA_022823775.1). Taxonomy (GTDB): domain Bacteria; phylum Pseudomonadota; class Alphaproteobacteria; order MPNO01; family MPNO01; genus MPNO01. The sequence goes on from JAJEHI010000124.1 coordinate 20,874, forward strand.
CCGGAATCCCGAGATAGCGGGACAGCGTATCCTGCTGGTGCCACGGCGACTGGTGGCTGCCGTGAACGGTGAGCGTACCCTCGCCGGGGTCGTAGTCGGCGATGACGGTGCGCATCTCGAGCGGCACGCCGCTATGGCGGGAGAAGGAGAAGCGGCCGTCGACGACATGCGCGGCCTCGTCGAGCGCACTCTCCGAATTCCCGGTGCCGATGGTCGTGGAAAAGCAGAGATTGCTGCCGAGCTCCGGGTGGACCAGCGCCACGTCCTCGTCCAGCGTCCTGTCGCGGACGGCGGCGGCCGGCAGCGGGTCCCACTCGACCGCGACCTCGCCGGCCGCGTCCTCGGCCTCGGCGCGGCTCGCGGCGACCACCGCGGCGACCGGCTCGCCCTGCCATGCGACGCGGTCGACGGCCACCACGTGCTGCGGCGGCGAGACCATGGTCGGCAGGTGGTCCATCGTCCCCTGCCACGGCGCGCAGATTTCGGCGATCTCGGCGCCGGTAAAGACGCGCGCGTTGGGAACGGCCGCGACCGCCGGGGCCGGATCGATCCCCAGGATTCGGGCATGCGCGTGGGGGCTTCTGACGAAGGCCAGATGAAGCAGGGCGGGGAAGCGGAGATCGTCCGAGTATCTGCCCCGGCCGAAAGCGAGCCGGCGGGCGCCGCTGCGGGGTAAAGAGCGCCCGACGGCGCCCTCGGGCTCAGCCACCGAAGCGGCTCTCCATCACCGTCTCGACCGCGTCCACGATGGCGTGGTAGCCGGTGCAGCGGCAGTAATTGCCGGACAGGAACTCGCGGATCTCGGCGCGCGTCATCTTGCGCCCGGCTTCGAGCATTTCCGCCGACGTCAGCAGCATGCCCGGGGTGCAATAGCCGCACTGGAGCGCGTTGCGGGCGATGAACGCCTCCTGCAGATCCTCGATCTCGCCGGCGTCCGACATCCCCTCGATGGTCCACACGTCGGCGCCGTCGGCCTGGATCGCGAGCATCAGGCAGCCGCGCACGATGGAACCGTCCACACGGACCGTGCAGGCGCCGCAAACGCCGTGCTCGCAGCCGAGATGAGAGCCTGTGAGGCCGAGCTCGATCCTCAGGAAATCGACCAGGTGCTGGCGCGCCTCGACGCGTTTGGCGATCTTTTCGCCGTTGACCGTGAGTTCGATATCGGCGAATTCTTCCATCGCTCCGCCCCCTCAGCCTGCCGCGACCATGCGGTCGATCGCGCGTCCGGTCAGCACCCGCGCCAGATGCAGTCTCGTCGCGGCGGACGCATGGAAATTTCCGATCGGGTCGAGGTCGTCGCCGAGCGCGGTCTTGACCGCTTCCTTGACGTCCTCGGACCACGCCTTGCCCTCGGCCGCCGCCGAAGCGCCGTCGGCGAAGCGGGGCCGGTCCTCGCTTCCGAAATATGCGAGGCGAACGTCGCTCAACACGTTCCCGTCGACCCGCGCATGGCAGCACACGCCGGCAAGCGCGAAGTCGCCGTGGCGCCGCGCGAGCTCCATGAAGGACGACCGGTAGCCGGACTCGATCGCCGGGATACGCGTCTCGACCAGCAGCTCGTCGTCGGCGCGCTCGGTCTCGTAGAGCCCGTTGAAGAAGGAGCGCGCGGCGACGTTCCGCCGGCCGCGCTTGTTCGCCAGTACGAACTCGGCTCCGAGCGCGACCGCGCAGGCCGGCAGCTCGGCGGCGGGATCGGCGAGCGCGATGCTCCCGCCGAAGGTGCCGCGGTTGCGGATCGCGACATGGGCGACATGCGGCATCGCCTCGGCGATCATCGGCAGATGCTCGGCGACGATGGAGGAGGTCATCACCTCGCCGTGGCGGGCGAGCGCGCCGATCCTGACCGTCCCGTCCTCGAACGAGATGCCCTTCAGCTCCTCGATCCGGTTGATGTCGATCAGGAGACGCGGCCGCGAAAGCCGCATGTTCAGGGTCGGCATCAGGCTCTGGCCGCCGGCGAGGATACGGGCATCGTCGCCATGCTCGGCGAGAAGCTCCAGGACTTCGTCGAGGCTTTCCGGCCTGATGTAGGCGAAGCGCGGCGCCTTCACTCCCAGCCTCCCGTTTTCGTTGTCAGGGACACACTGTAGCCAAGGCCGCGGAATGGGCAAGTGGCCCGATCAACCCGTCAACGCGCCCAACACGTCCATTGCGTTCGCCTTGCCCTCGAAACCGACGCCCGGCAAATCGCCGGGAGCGACGCGCCCTTCGGCGACCGTCCAGCCGTCGGGCAGGCCGCCGAGGACCAGGCTTGCGTCCGGTGCGATCTCGTGGCCTCCGAGACCGAGGCCGGCGACGACGTTGAAGGCGAAGAGATGCCCGGCATGGGGAACCATGCGGCGGCGCGACCAGCCGGCCTTCTCCACCGCCGCGACGATCCGCAGATATTCCGGGATGCCGTAGGAGAGGGAGACGTCGAACTGGAGCAGGTCGCGGTCCTCCCTGAGCCCCCCGTAGCGCAGCAGGTTGCGCGCATCCGCCGCCGAGAACAGGTTTTCCCCGGTCCCCAGCGGGCCGGGATAGGCCGCCGCGATCTCCCGTGTCAGATCGAAGTCGAGCGGGTCGCACGGCTCCTCGAACCAGGCGAGGTCGTAATCCTCCAGCATGGCGGCCATGCGGGGCCAGTTCTCCCGGTCGAGGACGGCGTTGGCGTCGACCGCGATCCGCCCGCCCTCTCCCGCCGCGTCGATGGCGGCCTCGATCCGTGCCCGGTCGATATCCAGCGCCGCGCCGGCGATCTTCATCTTGAAGGTGCGGAACCCCCGCGCCATGCAGTCTTGGACTTCCCGGGCCAGCGCCTCGCCCTGGTTTTCCGGCCGGTAATGCCCGCCCGAAGCGTATATCTCCACCGATCCATCGGCTTCGCCGTTATTGAAACGATCGGCGAGCAGACGCCAGAGCGGCACGCCGGCCGCCTTCGCCGCCGCGTCCCAGAGCGCCGCGTCGAGTACGCCCACGGCCGCCGAACGCTCGCCATGACCGCCCGGCTTCTCGTTGCGCATCAGAACCGACCAGGCGCGCACGGGATCGAGCAGACCCGTCTCCGGGTCGACGATCTCGGCCTCTTCCGCCGATTCCAGGCGGGGAATGAACCGCTCGCGCAGCAGCCCCCCATGCGCGTAGCGACCGACCGAGTCGAGCGCGTAGCCGATCGCCGGCGCGCCGCCGACGCGCCGGTCGGTGCGGACCGCCACGGCGCTCGCCGTCATCTCGTCGAAGCCGATCGCCGCGTTGGACATCGTCGCGGCGACCGGGATGGTCGTTTCCCTGATTTCCAGGATGCGCATGCGATGGACAGCCCCCGAGCCCGCCGCCACAATGCCACAACAGCCGCACAAGGGGAGCACGGCCGTGGGCAAGCTTCGGCACATCGCGATGCAGGTGCCCGATCTCGAGAAGGCAGCCGCCTTCTACGAAAGGGTCTTCGAACTCGACAGGGTATCGGAGGCGGAAAGTCCGATCGGCAACGCCATCATGCTGTCGGACGGGACGATGAACCTGACGCTGCTCAACTTCCCGGAGGGGACGGTCGGCGGCAAGAACGGGCCGGACTGGGCCGGGCTGCACCATTTCGGCATGGTGGTCGGGGACAAGGCCGCCACGGCCGAACGGATCGAAGCCAACGGGGGCCGCTTCTTCATGGAGCTCCCGGGCGACTATCCAGGGGTGGAAGCGGAGACCAAGTTCAAGGACCCGAACGGGGTCGTCTTCGACGTTTCCGAACACGACTGGACCTTGAGCCGCAAAGGCTGAGAGCCATGGAACTCGTCGAGGAATTCACGATCCCGGCGCGCGAGGGCCGTGCCCTGGTCGTCGAGAAGGGGCAGATACTGAGGATCCACCAGATCGTCGGCGGCCAGGTCGGCGACTGCGTCTTCTACAACGCCGACGACCGTCGCGAGTGGTTCCATGTCGGCCAGAGCTGGGCGACCAACGTCATACTCGGAACCGGCACGTCGAAGTCCTTCAGGCACTTTTACTCCAAGCCACCGCGCGAGAACGTGATGCTGACGGTCGTCGAGGACACCTACGCCAATCACTGGGGCAATATGGGCGGGCGCTGCTCGACGAAGCTCTACGAGCGCCGCGACGCCATCGGCGAGCATCGGTCCTGCCAGGAGAACCTCACCGAGGCGCTCGCCCCCTACGGGCTGACGGGCGACGAGGTGATGGACGTGTTCAACGTCTTCATGAACGTCGCGCTCGACAGCGAGGGAGGGTTCACGATCCTGCCGACGACGGTGGCCGAGGACGACTATATCGACCTTCGCGCGGAGATGAACGTGCTCGCCGCGGTCTCCGCCTGCCCGGCCGACACCTCCCCCACCAACGGCGGCAAATCGGCGCCGCTCGGGATCAAGCTGTTCGCGGCCGGGTGAGGACGGGCGGGCCGGTGCGCCCGCGGTCGCGTGCCCGGACCAGCCATAGCGATTCGCTCTGACACTTAGCCCGATATCTTTTTTTCCATCTGGCGGCCCCAGCGGTAGTGTTGACGGGCGCGGCACGAGGAGGCAACGACCATGGCGCTTTACCAGAACGAGAAGGACATCGTCGGCGAGGGGTTCCTGGAGGACACCTATCTGCTCTGGTGCGAACGGGAGGGGCCGCCGATCGCGGAGGAGTTCTGCATCGACCTGTTCGACGTCGAGACCGCGCCATGGCCGCGCATGGGCTGCAACGCCGCCTTCGTGCATCTCAAGGGGCGCGGCGACTTCATGTCGGTGTTCCTGCTCGAGCTCCTGCCGGGCCAGGCGACCGAGCCGCAGCAGCACATGTTCGAGGAGGTGATCTACGTCCTGTCCGGACGCGGCTCGACCACCATCGAGACCGCCGACGGGCGCACCCACAGCTTCGAATGGGGGCCGAAAAGCGTCTTCGCCCTACCGCTCAACTCGAAATACCGGCATTTCAACGGCTCGGGCACGGAATCGGCCAAGCTCGCGTCGTCGACCTCGGCGCCGCTGATGATGAACTGCTTCCACAACGAGGAGTTCATCTTCGACAACGATTTCCGCTTCCCCGAGCGCGAGGGCAAGGAAAGCCACTTCTCGGGCGAGGGCGATTTCGTGCCGAAGCGCCCGGGCAAGCACATGTGGGAGACCAACTTCGTCCCGGACGTGAGCAAGTTCGAGCTCCGCGAATGGCCGGAGCGCGGCGAAGGCAGCTCCAACATCATGTTCATCCTCGCCGAGGGCACGATGCACGCCCATTGCTCGGAAATGCCGGTCGGCACCTACAAGAAGGCGCACCGCCACGGCCCGGATTTCCACGTCTACTGGGTGACCGGCGAGGGCTATTCGCTCTGCTGGTTCGAGGGCGACGAGGAGATGATGTATTACCCGTGGAAGCACGGCGTGGTGTTCGCCCCGGCCGACATGATGTTCCACCAGCACTTCAACGCATCGGCGGGGCCGGCGCGCTACTTCCCCGTGGCCTACGGCTCGCTCCGCTACCCGCTCACCGAATCCAAGCGCCGGCTCTTCGCCGGCGGCGACGTCGACGTGAAGAAGGGCGGCGACCAGATCGAGTGGGCCGACCAGGACCCGAAGGTGCACCGCATGTTTCTCGAGGCGCTCGCCCGCAACGGCGTCGAATCGCGCATGGGCAATCTGATCGACGAGACCCCTTACCTCGCCGCCCAGTAACCGATGCACGAGCTCGACTACGCGCATTTCCACCCGGCCTCCGAGCGCGAGGCCGAGTTCATCCGGGACACGATCTGGAAGGCCGACAATGTCGAACTGACGACGGTGGGCGTCGACGTGGGATCGTCGACCTCCCACCTGATGTTCGCCCGGGTCCATTTGCAACGCCTGTCGGAGGCGCTGTCGAGCCGCTTCGTCGTCGTCGGCCGCGACGTGCTGTGGCGCTCGCCGATCCTGCTCACCCCGTACCGGCCGGACTACACGATCGATGCCGACGCGCTGAAATCGTTCTTCGACGACGCGTTCCGGGAGGCCGGGCTTACTCCGGACGACATCGATTCGGGCGCGGTGATCCTGACGGGAGAGGCGCTCAAGCGGGTCAACGCGCGCGGGATCGCCGACCTGTTCGCCGAGGAGACCGGCAAGTTCGTCTGCGCGTCCGCCGGGCACAACCTGGAATCGGTGATGGCGGCGCACGGCTCGGGCGCGGTCAAGCTGTCGAGGGCCGAAGACAAGACGTTCCTCAACGTCGACATCGGCGGGGGCACCACGAAGTTCGCGCTGTGCAAGGGCGGCGAAATCGTCTCGACGGCGGCGGTCGCGGTCGGCGGGCGGCTGCTCGCCTACGATGACGCCGATACGCTTGTGCGCATCGAGGGCCCGGCGCTCCGGATCGCCCATGATGCCGGCATTACACTGACCCCGGGCGCCACGCTGGCGGCGGACGACCGGCGGGCGCTGGTGCGGCGCATGGTCGACGTTCTGGTCGGCTGCATCCGCCAGGAAGAGCCGGATTCGCTCGCGCGCGACCTTCTGGTCACGTCGCCGCTCGATGCTTCGCCGACGCCCGACGTGATCTCGTTCTCCGGCGGGGTGTCGGAATATATCTACGAGCGGGAAGGCGACCCGCACGGCGACCTCGGCAAGTCGCTCGCCCACCATGTCCACCATGCGTTGACCGAGGGGCGCATCCCCTACCCCGTCTACGACCCGGGCCAGGGCATCCGCGCGACCGTGGTCGGCGCCTCCCAGTTCTCGGTCCAGGTCTCGGGCAACACCATCATGGTCTCGGACGAGGCGGCATTGCCGCTCCGCAACGTGCCGGTGGTGCGGATCCGCGCCGACCTCTCGGGCGATATCGAGCCCGCGACGGTAGAAAGCGAGATCGGCGCGGCGCTGAGGCGCAACGACATCGACCCGACCGAGACCAATGTCGCGCTCGCCTTCCGCTGGGAAGGGCTGCCGCTGCACGGAAGGCTGCACGACCTCGCCACCGGGCTCCGCGACGGGCTGCGCGACGTGCTGGCGGAAAAGCGGCCCATCGTCCTGATGATGGAGGGCGATACCGGGCGCACGCTCGGCCACATCCTGGAGGACGAGTTCGACGTCGGGGTCGACATCGTCTCGGTCGACGGGGTGCAGCTCAAGGATCTCGACTATGTCGATATCGGCGAGATGATCCACCCGACCGAGGTGGTGCCGCTAATCATCAAGTCGCTCCTGTTCTCAACGCCCGATGCCAGCGCCGAGGCTTCCGCCGCCTCGCACGTCGCGGCGTGACGGCGCGAATTCACCGTTCCCGTACTCCAAGAGAGGTCGATAATGAGGAAATGGATCGCCCGCACCCTTGCGTTCGCCGCGACGGCGGCACCCGGAACCGCGCTGGCCCATCACGGCGGGCCGGCGGATATCGCGGTCGGTATCGGCGCGGGCGCGATCGCGCTTGCGGTCGTGGCCGTATTTCTCGGCGTTCGGGCGTACCGGAAGCGAACGCGCGCCTAGGGCGCTCCCGTTTTCGTCGGAACCTCCTCCGCCGACCATGACGTGAAAGGCGGGGCTGCGTGACCGTCCGATGACCGCGGCCGCGACAACCGTTCGGCGCGAGGTCGAGGCGGTCGGCCTGATAAGCGCGGCCCATTTTCTCAGCCACTTCTACCAGCTCGCCCTTCCGCCGCTGTTCATCCTGATCCGCGACGATATCGGGACGAGTTTCCTTGCCCTCGGCTCGACCGTCGCGGCCTACAACATCGCGACCGCGGTCCTGCAAACGCCGATCGGCTTCCTGGTCGACCGGATCGGCGCGCGCGGCGTGCTGATCGCGGGGCTCGCGGTCAACGCGGCGGCGATCTCGGCGGCCGGGCTCGCGGAGTCCTACTGGGCGATGATGGCGGCGATGATGGCCGCGGGCGTGGGCAACGCGGTCTTCCATCCCGCCGATTTCGCGCTGCTGTCGTCGTCGGTGGACGACCGCCGGCTGGGACGCGCGTTCAGCGTTCATTCGCTGTCCGGATCGCTCGGTTTCGCGGCCGCCCCGGTGTTCATGCTGTTCATGGCAAGCGTGTGGGATTGGCGGACCGCGCTGATCGCGGCCGGCGCCGCCGGTCTCGCGCTCGCCTGCGTGCTGCCGGCATTCTCCGGCGCGATCCGCGACAACCGCGCGCGCGAACGAAAGCAGAGGAGCGGCGACTGGACCCTGCTGCTGGACCGTACGATCCTCTCCTTCTTCGGGTTTTACGCGCTCTCGGCGGCGGCGGGGGCCGGGATCAGCGGCTTCTCCGTCGTCGCCTTCATCGCGATCTACGGCGCGAGCCCGGAGCTCGCGGGCGGGATACTGACCGCGTTCTACCTGCTGACCGGGCTCGGCGTCGCCGCGGGCGGCTATATCGCCGACCGGTCGCATCGCCCGGATGCCGTGCTCGGCATCTGCTACGCGGCGGCGGCGTGCGCCCTGATCGCGGTCGCGACCGGGGCGCTCGCCTTCTGGCTCGTGGTGGCCGCTTTCTGCCTCGCCGGCGTGTTCCGCGGTATCGTGAATCCGAGCCGCGACGTGTTGCTCAAGCGCCTGACGCCGGCGGGGGCCGTCGGCACCGTGTTCGGGTTCGTCACCACGGGATTCAATGTCGGGCTCGGCACCGCGCCGGTGCTGTACGGATGGGTGATGGACCTCGGACGCCCGGACGCGGTGTTCTGGATCGCCGCCGGGTTCACCGTGCTGACCATCGGGATCGTCTTCGCGGCCCGCCGCCCGGTCGCGGGCTCGGCCGATTGACAGCGCGCGGGCGCGGCCCGCCATAATGACGAGACCGGAGGAGGGTAATTCATGGCCGACCTCGAACTTTCGATCGCGCTCGAACGCTACGATCGCCACGTGCCGTTCTTCATGGGGCTGGTCGAGCCGCCCGAGGGGCTGAAGCTCAAGCCGCTCGAGGTGGGCATGGCGCCGCCCAGGCGCGACGGGGTCGACCGTCACCGGCGCTTCCTGGAAAAGGGAGAGTTCGACGTCGCAGAGACGTCGCTCTCCTCCCACATCATCGCCACCGCCCGCGGCGCCCCTTTCGTCGGCATCCCGGTGTTTCCGCGCCGGCTGTTCTCGCAGAACCACATCTTCGTCAACGCGCGGGCCGGCATCGGGACGCCGAAGGACCTGATCGGCAAGCGGGTCATCCTGCGCACCTTCCAGACGACGATGTCGGTGCTGGCGCTGGGCGACCTCAAGTTCGAATACGGCGTTCCCTGGGACCAGGTGCGCTGGATCGTGGCGGACGACGAGGTGATGCCGCTCGGCGACGAGAAGGGGATCGAGGTCGAGCGTATCGGGCTCGACGACGATGTCGGGCGCATGCTGGTCGAAGGCGAGGCGGACGCGATGGTCCATCCCCACCCGCCGCCGGCCGTGCTGGAGGCGGGCGACAGGGTGCGGACGCTGTTCCCCGACCGGCGCGCGGAATCGATGGCCTATTTCGCCAGGCACGGCTACTACCCGATCATGCACCTGATGGCGGTGCGAAAGCCGCTGATCGAGGAGCATCCCTGGCTCGCGCGCAGCGTGATGTCGCTGTGGGAGGACGCGAAGGCGCAGACCCGGGAATTCTACGAGGACCCGGGCTGGTCGACGCTTGCCTTCGCGCGCAACGAGTTCGAGGAGCAGCTCGCCGGGCTCGGCGCCGATCCCTGGCCGTCGGGCATCGCCGCGAACCGCAAGAACCTGGAACGCTTCATCTCCTATTCCCACGACCAGCGTCTGATCGACGCCCCGGTCCCGGTCGACCGCCTGTTCCACGAATCGACCTGGGATAGCTAGAACCCCCGCGAGGAGACAAGTAATGGCCGAGATCCCCGTTCCCTACAGCTACGAAGGCCGCGATTTCGAGGGGATGCTGGTTTACGACGACTCGGTGAGCGAACCGCGCCCGGCGATCCTGATGCAGCCGGACTGGCTGGGCGTCTCGCGGCACGGGATCGAGATCGCGAAGGATTTCGGCGGCAGCGATTACGTCGTGATGATGGCCGACATGTTCGGCGCGGGCTACGGCGAGCGGGAAAAGAGCTTCGACGAGCTGATGAAGATCTCGCGCGAAGTCCGCGCCGACCTGCCGCACATCCTCGGATGCGGCGCGGCGGCGGACAGCGCGATGACGGCCGAAGCCGAAGCGCGCGGGCTGGTCGACCCCGGAAAGCGCGGCCTGATCGGCTATTGCATCGGCGGCGGCTTCGCCCTCGAACAATCGCGCGCCGGCGCCGATTTCGGGGGGACGGCGGTCTATCACGTCACCCTGCCCGCCCCGGTCGACCCCGACGCCAGGCCGGACTTCAGGGGGCGGGTGCTGGTCTTTCACGGATCGGCCGACCCCGTGACGCCGCTCGAAGCGATCTACGACCTGGAAGCGGAGCTCACCGAGGCCGGCGTCGACTGGCAGACGATGATGTACGGCCACGCCGGCCACTCGTTCTGCGACATCGGCATTTTCAACGAGCTGCAACGCTACGACGAGAAGCTGACGCGCCAGTCCTACGAGATGACCCGCTATTTCTTTTCCGGGATCTTCTCCGCCTGAGCGGCTACTCCGCCGCGGCGAGGCGGCTGTCGGCGTCCGCGAAACCGGGCGCGACCTCCTCCATGAAGCGCTGCATCTCGTCCTTCACCCGCCGGTGCGGCTTGAGGCCGACATTGAAGTAGAGGATCACCTCGGCGAAGCCCGCGTCCTCGACCTTCTTGAGGGTCTCGCCGATGGCGTCCGCGTCGCCGACCAGAATCGACTTGTCGGTCAGCCCTTCGGGCGTCATCGCCTTCATGTTTTTCACCATGTCGACGAAGTAGTGATAGGTCGGCGGCGCCTTCGCGATATCCTGCGGCAGGGCGTGGATGCAGCATTCCTGGAAGTAGCGGACCTGGCTGGTCCGCGCCGCGAGGTCTTCCTCCGGGCTGTCGGCGAAATGCGCGAAATAGCTGCAGATCAGCCGTCCCGGCGGGTTGCCGTGACTGGCGCAGGCCTCATGGTAGATCTCGGCCATCTCGCCCAGACCGCCGAACTGCATGGCGGCGGCGAAGGGCGCGACGACGACGTTGTGGCCGAGCCTGCCGGCGAGCTCGATCGACGGGCGCGAGAAGCATGCGACGTAGATCGGCGGCGGCTTCTGCACCGGCTTCGGTGTGATGGAGACGTTCTCGAAGTCGTAGAAACGGCCCTTGTGGGTGACCGGCCCGGTCTCGGTCCAGAGCCGGTAGAGGACGTCGAGCCCCTGGGCGAAGGCCTCGGTGTTGTTCTCGTAGGGCGCGTCGAGGGGGATGTACTCGCGCTTGTCGTAGCCCCGCCCGGTGGCGAAATCGACGCGCCCGTCGCTCAGAAGGTCGAGCGTCGCCCATTGCTCGGCGACCCGGATCGGATGGTGCAGCGGCAGCACGTTGACCGCCGGGGCCAGCCGGATGCGCTCGGTCACGGCGGCGACGTAACCGAGAACGATGTCGGGACACGAAAGCACGCCCAGTGTCGAGAAATGGTGTTCGCCGATCCAGGCCGAGTGCATGCCCACCGCCTCGGCATGGATCGCCTCCGCCGCGATGTCGCGGATATAGTCGTTCGCGGTGCGATCGTTGCCGACATAGTGGTTGTCGCTGAGCGTGAAGTAACCGAACTTCATGACCGTCCCTCCGGCGGCTCAACCGCCCTTCCGTATCGTGATGCGAAAAACCTCGCCCTCCTCGGCGGCATCGACGAAGGCATGCGACGCCGCTTCGCAAAACGCGCGAAAATCTTCCACGGCGGCCGGATCGGTCGCGAGCACCAGCAGTTCCGAACCGGGATCGAGCGCCTTGATCGCCTTGCGGGCGCGGAGGACCGGCAGCGGGCATTTGAGCCCCGTCGCGTCCAGGCGCTCGGTCATTCTCTCTCCCCTCCGGGCCCGCCCACGCATGGTGCGATTGGCTGGGGCGCCAGGAATCGAACCTGGGATCACGGGATCAAAACCCGTTGCCTTACCGCTTGGCTACGCCCCAGCAACAGGCCAGGGGCAAGATAGGTTCAATCGGTTGGACCCGCAATAACGCCCGCCCCGGCGGACGTTCCGAGTTGCGTGGCGCGCACCCACCACCCGGGACGGGAACCCGCGATCCGCCCGGCCGCCTCGCTTGCGGTCTTCTCCGACGGAAACAGCCCGAAACAGGTCGGCCCGCTGCCCGACAGACGGGCCATGAGGCAGGACGGCGCCGTCCGGATCGCATCGAGCGCCGCGTCGATCTCGGGACGGATGCGCCGCGCGAACGGCGCAAGGTCGTTTCGCGCCCCGGACAAAGCCCCCGCCAGCGCCATCACGTCGGCAGCGCCGGCGTCGAAGGACATCGGCGCGGAAAACGGACCCTCGCGGGCGGCGAACACCTGGGCGGTGGGAAGCGGCACCATGGGATTGACCAGCACCGTCGGCACGTCGGGCAGCGGCGGCGCGGGCGAGATCCGTTCGCCGATGCCGCGCACGATGGCGGGACGCCCGTAGAGACAGGCTGGAACGTCCGCGCCGAGAGCCAACGCGATCGCGCGCAACCGGTCCGCCGGGACCGACAAGCGCCACAGCGCGCTCAACGCCCGCAGCGCGGCCGCGGCGTCGGCCGATCCGCCACCGATGCCGGCGGCCACGGGAAGCGCCTTGTGCAACCGGATCCGGGCGTTGGGCCGGATGCCGGCTTCCGCGGCAAGCGCGCGCGCGGCCCGCGCCACCAGGTTTTCGCCGCCGGCGTCCAGCGCGGCGGCGAACGGCCCGTCGATCTCGAGCGTGAGGCCTTCGTCCGGCCGGACCTCGATGCGGTCGTGGACCCCGGCAAAGGCCACGAGGGTTTGGAGCAAGTGGTAGCCGTCGGCGCGTCGGCCCGTTACATGGAGGAACAGATTGATCTTGGCCGGTGCCTCGACGCCGATAATCGCCGCGGCGGCCGTCATGGGACGATCAGCGCGCGTTGCCGCCGGCCTTCGGCGCGGAAAGGCCCCGGGCGATCTTGCCCTCGATGATCGCTACCAGGTCGGGCTCCGGGTCGAGGTTGAGGGCGCGGCGCCACTGAAAGGCCGCTTCCTTGCGGCGCCCGACCTGCCAGTAGGCGTCGCCCAGGTGATCGTTTACAGTGGGGTCCAGCGGCTCCAGCTCCGCCGCGCGCTCCAGCTTCTCCACCGCGCCTTCATAGTCGCCCATCCGGTACAGCGCCCAACCCAGGCTGTCCACGATGGCCCCGCTCTGGGGCTCGAGCTCGACCGCACGTTCGATCATCCTGCGCGCGTCGTCGAGCTTGATCCCCTGGTCGACCCATGAATAACCGAGATAGTTGAGAAGATAGGGCTCGTCCGGCGAGAGCTCGAGCGCGGCGAGCAGGTCCTTCTCCGCGCGGGGCCAGTCCTTGGACCGTTCGAGCGCGATACCGCGCGAGAAAAGCAGTCTCCAGTGCCGCGGTTCGACCTTCTCGAGTCTTTGGATCGCGGCGTCGTAGGCCTCCACCGACTCCGAAAACCGCTTCTCGTTGCGGAACAGGTCGCCGAGCGTCGCCAGAGCGTCCGTCCGCTCCGGCCGCTCCGCGGCCATTCGGCGCAGCGCCCGGATCGCTTCGTCGTCCCTGCCGAGCCTCGAGAGAGCGCCCGCGCGCCGAAGCCTGGCCGACCAGGACAACGGCGAAGCCCTGTCGACCCGCGCATAGGCCCTTATCGCGCTCTCGTCGTATCCCGCCGATTCGAAAATCCGCCCGACGAGAACGCGGGCGGACGGAAAGTCGGGTCGCAGGTCGAGCGCCAGCTGCCCGTAAATCAGGGCCAACTCCGTCGATCTCGCCCTCATGGACAGGCTGGCGGCGTTGAAGAACACCTCGGCCGCACCCTCGATACCGTCGGCCACGACCCGTTCTGGCGACTTGCCCGCAAGGAGTTCCGCGAGCTCGCCTTCGATCAGGGAAGAACGGTCGCGGTCGGCGAGGAAAGCGCGGAAATGCCGTTCCGCTTCGGCGGCGTCGCCGTTCCGCCGGAAGAACGAGCCTATCGCCTGGACGAAACGGGCCGAGGGCTGCCGCATCTCTTCCGCGGCTGCGAGATAATGACGCCTCGCCTCTTCCGGCCGGTCCGCGAGGTCCAGGATCAGAGCGGTATGAAGGCTGCGGAAAGCTTCCGTATTGCGATTGCCGCCCGAATTGCGGAGCGTGTCGATAGCCGCATCGTGGCGTCCCGATCCGACTTCGGCCCAGGCCGAAAGCAGCGGGCCGTAAAACGGGTCGGGGCCCCGGGGCCGGATGGCCGACAGTTTCGCCCGAGCGGAGTCGAACCTGGCCGCCTTGAAATCGCCCACCGCCAGGGACAGGCTGGCGAGCGGCGCGTCTTTCTCGATCGCCAGCAGCCGGCGCGCGATCGTCCGCGCCGGATCGGCTTGCCCGCTCGCCAGCTTCGCAATCAGGGCGCGCCTCAACAGGCCCGGCTCGGGAGGCGGCACCTTGAGGGCATCGCTCATATACCGCGCCGCGGCGACGAAATCGCGCTGCCTGAATGCGTGGTGCCCGGCCAGATAGCTGCCCAGCTCCAGTGCGAAGCCGGCGGTCGCGCCATCCGGCGAGGTCTTCCCCGAACCGGCCGGGGTCTCCGCCGGCTGAGCGCGACTGGCGGGCGGCGCCAGCGCGGCCGCCGCCGCGAGCGCCAGGACGAAGCATGCCGCCCGCGATACGCCCCCGGCCGGCGACGTTCCGCCGGACGGAAATACCCATCCCGTCGCACGCCGTACGAGCGTCGCGGCCCTGGTCGCCCGATGGAATCGTGGCATTCGTGCGCGCGTCATGATCGTCCCGGATAGAGAAGCCGGAGTATACACGCGAAGATTCGGGCCGGGAGTCCCGCGGGCCCCGATTTTCCGGGGTTTCGCCGGCTACATGTTGGGATAATTCGGTCCGCCGCCGCCCTCGGGAACCACCCAGTCGATGTTCTGGCGGGGATCCTTTATGTCGCAGGTCTTGCAGTGCACGCAGTTCTGCGCGTTGATCTGCAACCTGGGCCCGAGGTCGCCTTCGGTTACGATCTCGTAGACCCCGGCGGGGCAATAGCGCTGCTCAGGGGCGTCGTAGAGCGCGAGGTTGACGTCGATGGGAACGGACTCGTCCTTCAACCGCAGATGGACCGGCTGATCCTCTTCGTGGTTGGTGTTCGATATGAAGACGGAGGAAAGCCGGTCGAAGGTGACCTCCCCGTCCGGCTTGGGGTAGTCGATCCGCGGCGCTTCGGACGCTTTTCTGAGCGAGTCGTGATCGGCGCGATGGCCGAACGTCCACGGCGCCCGACCGCGCAACAGGAACGTGTCGATCGCGGCGTAGGCGAGACCCGCCCAAAGCCCCCAGCGGAAGGCGGGACGGAGATTGCGCACCGACCTCAGCTCCTGCCAGACCCAGCTCTCCCGCAAGGCGTCGGGATAGGCGTCGAGTTGTCGGCCGGGATCGTCTCCGCCGAGCGCCTCGAAAATCGCCTCGGCCGCGACCATCCCGCTCTTCATCGCGGTGTGGGTGCCCTTGATCTTGGGCACGTTCAGGAATCCGGCCTCGCAGCCGACGAAAACGCCGCCGGGGAAGGCGAGTCTCGGGATCGACTGGAAGCCGCCTTCGTTGACGGCACGCGCACCGTAGGCGATGCGGCGCCCGCCGGCGAAGGTGGGGCGGATCGCCGGGTGGGTCTTGAAGCGCTGAAACTCCTCGAAGGGCGACATGTGCGGGTTGGAGTAGTCGAGCCCGAGCACCAGGCCGACCGCGACCTGATTGTCCTCGAGATGGTAGAGGAAGGAACCGCCGTAGGTATCGGCGGGAAGAGGCCAGCCGAAAGAATGGACCACCCGCCCGGGACGGTGGTTGGCGGGGTCGATCTCCCACAACTCCTTGATCCCGATCCCGTAGGTCTGGGCGTGGCAGTCCCGGCCCAGATCGAAACGCTCCATCAGCGTCTTGCCCAGCGATCCGCGACAGCCCTCGGCGAACACGGTCTGGCTCGCGTGCAGCTCGACCCCGGGCTCGTGGTTCGGACCGGGCTCGCCGTCGTGCCCGAGCCCCATGTCTCCGGTAGCGACTCCCCTGACCCGTCCGGCGTCGTCGTACAGCACTTCCGCGGCCGCGAATCCCGGATAGATCTCGACGCCCAGCGCCTCCGCCTCGCTGGCGAGCCAGCGGCACAGATTGCCGAGGCTTACGATGTAATTGCCGCGATTGCGCGTTTGCGGGGGTGTCGGAAGCCGCAGCGCGGCCCCCTTGGTCAGCAGCAGGAACCGTTCTTCCTCGACGGGCGTGTTAAGCGGCGCGCCCCGCTCCAGCGCGTCGGGAAAGAGCTCGAACAGCGCGCGGGGCTCGATCACGGCGCCCGAAAGAATATGCGCGCCGACCTCGGAGCCTTTCTCGATCACGCAGACGCCGATATCGCGGTCTTCCGCCGCGGCCAGCTGCTTCAGGCGGATCGCCGTGGAGAGCCCGGAAGGACCGGCGCCCACCACGACGACGTCGAATGGCATCGATTCCCGTTCCAAGGCCTGCCCCGTCTCACCGCGAACCGGGCGTGTATAGCACAGCCCGCCGCCTGTTTCCCGAGGCGTCGCCTGTGCTAGGGTCGGGCATGGCCGTTGGCGGGGCGATCACATCGGTGCTCGCGTGGCAGATCGAGGCCGGTGCGGACGAGGCGATCGCCGAAGCGCCGTTCGACCGGTTCGCGGCCGCGTCCGAGCGGCCGCGTCGAAGTCCGGAATCCCCACCCGAGGCGCTGGCGGCGCCCGGCGGACCGGCATCGATTCCCGTTGCGGCGGGCGCCCGGGAAACCGCCTCGGCGGCAACCGACCTCGAATCCCTGAAAGCGGCTTTCGAAGCCTTCGACGGTTGCGCCCTCAAGGAGACCGCGACCAATTTCGTTTTCGCGGACGGCGCGCCGAATGCGCGGCTGATGTTCATCGGCGAGGCGCCCGGAGCCGAGGAAGACCGGCAGGGTGTGCCCTTCGTGGGTCCCGCCGGGCGGCTGCTGGATCGCATGCTGGCCGCGATCGGCCTCGACCGGGCCGAGGTCTACATCACCAACATCCTCCCCTGGCGCCCGCCGGGAAACCGCAACCCTACCGATTCCGAAATCGCGCTTTGCCTCCCCTTCATCGAAAGGCATATTTCCCTGGTCGAACCTGCGGTGGTGGTTGCGGTGGGCGGAACCGCCGCGAAGGCTCTGCTCGACGCCCGCGAAGGCATCATGCGGCTTCGCGGCCGCTGGTTTAACTACACCGTTCCGGGTTCGGACGCCCGGATACCGCTGCGGGCAATTCTCCATCCGGCCTATCTGCTTCGCCAGCCGGCCCAGAAGAGAGACGCGTGGAACGACCTGATCGCCATCAAGAAAAAACTCGCCGAGGCCGGAACGGACGGATGACAGGGTACGAACGCCGCCCCGGGTTCGCTTCGCGGGCCGTTGTCTCAGGTTTGCTGGCGGCGGGAGCTTTCCTGGCCGCGAACCCCGGACACGCGGACAAAGCCGGCACGGGCGGGGACATTGGCGAGCGCGCCGACCGCCACGTCCTGCCGCGAGTCATCGCGGACGGAGATGCGGCTCGATACCGCAGGATCTTCGGATTGCAGGAGAAGGGAAGCTGGCGGTCCGCGGATCGGGAAATCAGGAAGCTCGGCAGCCGGCTGCTCATGGGTCACGTGCAGGCCCAGCGCTACCTGCACCCGACGAAGTACCGCTCTCGCTACAACGAGCTGGAGCGCTGGCTCAGACATTATGCCGACCATCCGGAGGCGCAGCGGATTTACCGCCTCGCCTTGCGCCGCAAGGGGAAGTCCAGCCGGCGGCCGCAGCAACCGACCGCTCTCAAGCCCAGGATCAACGGAACGACCCGGTTCTCGCCGACATACGGCTACACCTCTCCCCGCCGCCGCAGCGCCGCGGCGAGGAGCGCGGTGGCGAAGCGGATCCGTTCCATCCGGTACCATGCGCACGCCGGCCGCCTCAAGCGGGCGCGCCAGATCCTGGGCTGGCGTTCCACCCGGCGCATGCTCGACCCGACCGAGACGGCCATCGCGCGCTCTCACCTCGCGAGGGGATATTTCTTCCACGGCTCGCCGGAGACCGCGCACAGGCTGTCGGCGGGTTCGGCGAAACGGGCCGGCCGTTTCATGCCGATGGCCTACTGGATCGCCGGGCTCTCGGCCTACCGGGTCGGGGAATATTCGGAAGCCGCGGCTCATCTGGAGGCCCTGGCGGACGATCCTGCCCTCTCCCCGTGGTGGGCCTCGGCCGCGGCGTTCTGGGCGGGCCGCGCCAGTCTCGTCTCCCACAGGCCGGACCGGGTGCGCTATTGGATGAACCGGGCGGCGCAGTACCCGCTGACCTTTTACGGGCAGCTCGGCGCCCGGGTTCTCGGCATGGAACGCGACTTCGACTGGCGCATGCCGAAGCTCTCGGGAGAGCATGTGAAAATCCTCATGCGCCATCCCGCGGCCCGCCGCGCCATCGCCCTGATGCAGGTCAACGAGCACGAGCGCGCCGAGAACGAGCTGAAAGCGCTAACCTCGATCGAGGATCGCGAGTTGGGCAAGGCGCTGATGGCGCTTGCCGACATGGCCAGGCTGGCGTCGCTTTCGGTGCGAACCGTTTCGATGGTCGAGGAGGGCGACGGCGAGGCGCCGCATGCCGCGCGCTACCCGGTGCCGCGCTGGGGTCCCCGCGACGGCTTCACGGTCGACCGCGCGCTCATCTACGCGTTCATGCGCCAGGAATCCCTCTTCAACCACCGCGCCAAGAGCCACGCGGGAGCGCGCGGCCTGATGCAGCTGATGCCGGGGACCGCGGGGTTCATGACGGGCAAGCGGTTCCGCGGGGCCCGTCGCAACCAGCTCTACGATCCGGCGCTCAACATATCGATCGCCCAACGCTATATCCGCTACCTCATCGACCACAACACGGTGAAGGGCAGCGTTCTCAAGCTGGCCGCGGCCTACAACGGCGGGCCGGGAAATCTCAACAAGTGGTGGCGCCGGGCATCGCGGCGAAAGGCGACCGATCCGCTGATCTTCATCGAGACGATCCCCGCGCGCGAGACCCGCAACTATGTCGAGCGCGTGCTCGCCAATCTGTGGATCTACCGCAGCCGGCTGGGGCAGGACGCGCCGACGCTGGACCGGCTCGCCGCCGGCCAGGTGCCGATATACGAGCCTCTCGACGGCGACTCCAACGTGGTGGCCCGGAATGAGCGGAATTGACGACACGATTCCCTTCGCGGCGATCAACATCGCGGTGATGACCGTCTCGGATACGCGGACCGAGGACACCGACCGGTCGGGCGCGACTCTCGTCGAACGTCTGGAGAAGGCCGGCCACCGTCTGGCGGACAAGCGGATCGTTCCGGACGAGCGGACGGCGATCGAGGCGCGGCTCAGGCAGTGGATCGCCGACCCGGAAGTGGACGCGGTGATCGCCACGGGCGGAACCGGGGTCACCGGCAGGGACGTGACGCCGGAAGCCTTCGAAGCCGTGTTCGAGAAGGAAATCCCCGGTTTCGGCGAGCTGTTCCGGATGATCAGCTTCGACAAGATCGGCAGCTCGACGATCCAGTCGCGGGCGATGGCGGGCGTGGCGGGCGGCACCTACCTGTTCGCCGTGCCGGGCTCGACCGGCGCCTGCCGCGATGCCTGGGACGAGATCCTGGTCTACCAGCTCGACATCAGGCACAAGCCCTGCAACTTCGTCGAGCTTATGCCGCGGCTCAACGAGCACCGCGCGGCGAGTTCCGCCTGATCCTCCAACGGGCGTAGGACTCGGCGTCGTCGACATCCTCCAGTATGTCGAGAAATGCGACCCTCCGGCGGACGGGCACGTTCGCGCGTGTGTCCGCAAGGGCGTGCGGGCTCGACCAGCGCACACCGTCGAACAGGCCGCGCGTCGGGACGCCCGGACGCCGCCCGACCAGCCAGTAGCCTCCGTCGGCCGCCGGCCCGAAAGCCAGGTCGGCGCTTCGGAGCGCGGCGAAGGCGCTTTCGACATGCCGCGCGCCGAGCTCGGGAATATCGCTCCCCACGATGGCGACGGGGACCATGCCGTCGCCCGCCAGAATCCGTCCCATCCTCGCGCCGAGGTCCCCCGGCCCTTGCCCCCGCCGCGGCAATCCGACGGGCCAGGGCGATCCGCCACGGGCCGACCGGTCCGGGGTGACGGCGAGAACCGTTTCCCAGCGCGGGTCGCGCCCGACCCGGCACAACAGCCGTTCGGTCGAGGCACGGTAGAAGCGTAGCGCCTCGAGCGCGCCTACCCCCGCCGCCAGGCGTCGCTTGACCGCGCCGAGCGCCGGGGCGCGAACGAACACATAGAGCCTGGGGCGCCGCCTCATCGGTAAATGCGCGCGATGGCAGCGGGCGGAATACCCAGGAAATAGAGCCCGAGGCAAAACAGGTTGCGGCCCGAGCGGCGCAGATAGCCCGACTTCCGGTAGCGCGCCGCCGACGTGACGGCGGCGACATCCAGCGTGTCGAGCCGTCGCCGTCCGATGCGCCGGACGAAATCGACGTCCTCCATGAGCGGAAGCGGCCGAAACCCGCCGAGCAGATCGTAGAACGCGCGTGAAATCAGCAGCCCCTGATCGCCGTAGGGGAGCCCCAGCACGGCGGTGCGCCAGGCGACCGCCGCCTCCAGCCTGCGCGCCGACCGCGCGGTGTCGTCCAGCGCGAAGCGGAATGTCGCCGCGCGCTCCCCGTTCGCGGGATCGCCGCAATAGCCGAACACCGCCTCCGCCCAGCCTTCCCCGGGCACCGTGTCGGCGTGGAGAAAGAGCAGCCAGCGACCGCGGGCCTGTCGGGCGCCCTCGGCGAGCTGGATCCCGCGGCCCGGAGGAGACGCGACGACCCTCGCACCGAGCCTTTCGGCGACCGCCGGCGTGTCGTCGGACGACCCGCCGTCGACCGCCACGACCTCGAAGCTCCGTTCCGGTTCCGGCGCCGCGAGCGCCCGGAGCGTTTCCGGAAGCGCGGCGGCGGCGTTCAGCGCCGGGATGACGATGCTGAGGACCGGTTGCACGCCGGGTTTCTGAAGTCTCCCCGCGGCAATGTCCATAGACGAAAAATGTTCTTGTTATGTTCTCATTGGCCCTGTAGGCTCTCCGGATGGACTCCCCTCTCCCGGATATCCCCCGCAAGGGCCGGGGCGCCGTCAGCAACCGCGCGGGGCGCTTCGAGCCCCATACGTCCGAGGCGATCGACGACGGCTGGTTCGCCGACGATCCGCCGCCGCTCAGGACGACGCTGACGCGCGATGCGTCGAAGACGATCATCGCGCGCAACGCCTCGCCGGACGTACCCTTCGACCGTTCGATCAACCCGTATCGCGGCTGCGAGCACGGCTGCATCTATTGCTTCGCGCGCCCGACCCACGCGTTTCTCGGCCTCTCGCCGGGGCTCGATTTCGAAACCCGGCTGTTCTACAAGCCGGACGCGGCCCGGCTGCTGGAAGACGCGCTCCACGATCCGAAATACGAATGCCGGACGATGGCGATGGGGACGAATACCGATCCCTACCAGCCCATCGAGCGCGAATTCCGCATCACGCGTTCCATCCTCGAAATGCTGTCCGAATGCGACCATCCGGTCGGAATCGTCACCAAGTCGTCATTGGTGGCGCGCGACATCGACATTCTGGCGCCGATGGCGGCGCGGTCGCTGGCCCAGGTGTGCATTTCGGTGACGACTCTGGACCGCGGGCTCGCGCGCCTTCTGGAACCGCGCGCGCCGACTCCGGCCCGACGGATCGAGACGATCCGGCGTCTCGCCGAGGCCGGCATTCCGACCGGGGTGATGGCCGCGCCGACGATCCCCGGTCTCACCGATCACGAGATGGAGGACATTCTCGAAACCGCTTTCGAGGCGGGCGCGCGGTCGGCCAGCTACATCCTCCTCCGCCTGCCGCTGGAGATCGCGGACCTGTTCGAGGAATGGCTCAAGACCCATCGGCCGGATCGTGCCGCGCGGGTGCTCGGCCTGATGCGCCAGGCTCACGGCGGCAGGATCTACGAATCGACGTTCGGCAAGCGCATGCGCGGCCGGGGGCCCTACGCCGGGATGCTGGCCAAACGGTTCGAAGCGGCCCGCAAGCGCCTGGGATTTTCGGACAGGCGGTTCGAACTGGATACGACGCGGTTCAAACGCCCGCTTAGGCGGGGAGACCAGCTCGCGCTGTTCTGACGAAGGATCTCACCGCCCCGCGCACCGGACCCCGGAGGCAACCGGCGCCATCCTCTTCGTTCCGGTATCGGAGGACGCCGGCGTTCGTCCCGGCAACAGCGCCCTTGCGGCGGCGAAATCCGACGCCTGCTTGGCGGGAGCCGAACGGCAGGAGCCGCGCGGTACCGCCGCCGCCGGGTTCGCCTATACCGTTGGGGCCGCACGGTTCGTATCCGTCGGCCGGACCGGACTCGTCCCTTTGCATTCGCGGGTGGCGTCTTGCTATGCAGGTGCCGGATCGGCAGGCGAGTTCGGGCATGAAGGTCGATAGGCAAACGGCGATCGTTACCGGGGGGGCATCCGGATTGGGCGAGGCGACGGCGCGGGCGTTCGCGGCCGCCGGTGCGAGGGTCGGCATTCTGGACATCGACGAGGAGCCGGCGCGAAGGGTCGCGGCTGAGATCGGCGGTGCCGCCGCGGCGTGCGACGTGGTCGATCCCGCGAGTCACGAGGCCGCCGTCGCGGCGGTCCGCGAGCGGTTGGGGCCGGCACGTATCCTGGTCGCCTGCGCCGGCATCGCTCCGAGCGCCAGGCTGATACGGCGGGACGGCAAGGCAATCGCGCTGGAAACGGTCACCCGCGCGATCCGCGTCAACCTGATCGGCACCATCAACTCCTGCCGACTGGCTGCCGCCGACATGGCCGCTCTGGAGCCGATGGACGACAACGAGCGCGGCTGTATCGTGACCACCGCCTCGGTCGCGGCCTTCGAGGGACGGATCGGGCAACTCGACTATGCCGCCTCGAAGGGCGGGGTTGCGGCGATGACGGCCCCGCTCGCGCGCGAACTCGCCGGCGAGGGAATCCGCGTGAACTGCATCGCGCCCGGCCTGATGGAGACGCCGATGATGAGCGGTCTGTCGGAGCCGGCCAAGCGGTTTCTGCTGGAAGCTACGGTTTATCCCAAGCGTCTGGGGAAGCCGGAAGAGTACGCCGCGCTTGCCCTTCACATCGTGGAGAACGCCTTTATGAACGGTTCGGTAATCCGGTTCGACGGCGCGCTCCGAACGGTGCCGGAGTAGCGCGCGCCGTCGAGCGGGGCGACGTGGGATACCGTCCGCGCGTTGAGTGAGCGAGAACCCTCATATGTCGCCCGCGGCGGGGGTTCATGGACGGCGAATCGCGTTCGCGCTAGAATACGCACCTAACTTACCTCTTCCGATTATTCTTGCTTATGCGGAAGGCAGGGAGGCCTATTTCTTCTTATGTTAGGGCAAATGTCAGACGATCGGCCGACGGTTGTAGAACAGTCCTCTCCCTGTCGACTAACCGAATAACAGCATGAATTTGTCGGGCACGGACAACGGCGTTGCCATCGTCGGCTACAGCCACCGCATGCCGGGTGGCATTCGGTCGGATTCCGATTTCTGGACCCTGCTGACCGAACGCGAGATCGTCCAGGAGCCGATCGCGGACCGCTACGGAAAAGGTCACCGGCCCATCGGCGAATTCTCGGGGCCGGGACGGCTTGCGAGCCCTTACGAGGGGCTGATTCGCGACGAAGACGAGTTGCTCTTCGACCGTTCCTTCTTCGGTATGTCCCACAACGAATTGAGGCAGACCGAACCGCAGGTAAGGATGCTGCTCAATTGCGCGTGGGAAGCCATCGAACACGTCGGTTGGAACCTCCACTCGCTGCGCAACAGCCCCACCGGAGTTTTCATCGGGTCGCAGGTTCCGGCCGTGTCCAACTGGCGGCCGCAGCACGGCGTCACCGAGAATTCCGTGTCCGGCATCAGCCTCGCCATGCTGGCCAATCGGATCTCCTACCACTTCAACCTCATGGGGTCGTCGGTTACCTATTGCACGGCCTGTTCCGCCGGCCTGACCGCTCTGCACGCGGCGATGAACGCGCTCGCGTGCGGCGATTGCGACCAGGCGCTCGTCGGCGCCGTCACATATCTGGGCAGCGCCAGGATGAGCAGCGGCTTCAACCTCATGGGGGTTATCAGCCCGGACGGCACCTGCCACTCGTTCGATGCGGAAGCCAACGGCTACATGCGCTCCGAGGGATCGTTCGTCTTCGCCGTCAAGCCTTTGCCAGCAGCCGAGCGGGACGGAGATCCCATCTACGCAGTGATCGAGTCGACGGCGGTGAACGCGGCGGGGACGGCGGACGGCACGGCCGGGCTCGCGCCGGGCCGGTACATCAGCGCACCGACGCGTCATTCCCAGGTCCTGCTGATGCGCGAGGCCGCAGCCCGTGCCGGTCGCACGCCATGCGAGTTCGACTACATCGAGGCGCACGCTACCGGAACCTCGGTCGGAGACCCCATCGAGGGTAACGCCATCGCGGAGGCGTTCGGCGGTTTCGAGCGGGAGGCCCCGCTGCGGGTTTCCAGCGTCAAGAGCAATGTCGGGCACATGGAGGCCGCCGCCTTTCACTGCGCTCTGCTCAAGGTCGTCCTGATGATGCGGCGGCGCAACTTTGCGCCGACGTCGAAGAGCTTTCAGGTGCCGAATCTGGAGATCGACTTCGACTCCTGCCCGATGCGGGTACAAACGGAATGCGAGCCGTTCCCCGAACATCCGGTCGTCATGGGCATCAACTCGTTCGGCTTCGGCGGAGCCAACGGGCACTGCGTGGTGCGCGAGTACCGACCGTCACGACCCAGGCTCTGGTCGGTGCCTCCGGCGCCCGACGCGGGCTTCATGATCCCGCTGTCGGCACGCACGCCCGATGCGCTCGTGGAAAGCGCGCGACGCATGCGGGGGACGCTCGACGCGCATCGGCCGGACCTTTACGCGCTCGCCGCCAATCTAAGCCGCCGCCGCACCCATTTCGCCGCGCGGGCGGCATTCGCGGCACGCAGTCTGCCCGATCTGGCCGATGCGCTGGATGGTTTCGCGGAAGAGGGCGCGCCTGTCGGCACCGCGGAGGAGGGCGAGCGACGGCTGGTCATGGTGTTCGCCGGGCAGGGGACGCAGTGGGCCGGCTGCGGGCGCGATCTCTACGAGGCTCACCCCGTCTTCCGCCGTGCCGTCGACGCCATTGAGGGGCATTGGCGGGAGCACGCGGACACTTCACTGCGCGAGGCTTGCTTCGAAACCGAGCAAGAAGAACTCGACGAGGTTCAACTCGCCCAGCCCGCCATCTTCATGATTCAGTGCGCGCTGGTGGAATTGTTCAAGACGTGGGGCGTTTATCCCGACTGCGTGGTGGGACACAGCTCCGGCGAGGTGGCCGCGGCCTACGCCTCGGGCGCACTCTCTCTCGCCGACGCGACGCGGCTGGTCTTCCATCGCGCCACCCTGCAGCAGCGCGCGTCGGGCTCCGGCCGCATGCTGGCCATCGGACTCGATCGGCCGGGCGTCGAAAAGTTGCTGGATACCTCGGACGTTCCTTTCCGACTCGATGGCGACCGGCCAGTCCAGGTCGAGATCGCCTGCGAAAACGCACCGGCCAACACCGTCATCTGCGGTCGCGAAGGCAGCCTGCGCCCTGTCATGGATGAACTGGACCGGCGAAATCTTCAGCACCGGCTAATCCCGGGGAACATCGCCTTTCATTCCCGGGCGATGGACCCGATCGAGGACGATGCGCTGGAGGCATTCGCCTTTCTCGACGACATCTCTTTCGACGCGGACGTTCCCTTCGTCTCGTCGGTGACGGGTGTCGGGACGAGACGGCTGGACAGTGCCTATTGGTGGTCGAACATTCGCCAGCCGGTCCGTTTCGCGGAGGCGATGGAAACCGTCAAGCGCGACCACCGGCCGAATGCGGTGCTGGAACTGGCACCGCATTCGGCGCTGCAACCCCTCGTCGCGCAATGCGTGGAAGACATGTCGCCTCCGCCCGTCTCCATTCCGACGCTCATGCGGGACCGGGATACGCGCATCGGCTTTCTCGAAGCCCTGGGCGCCCTCTTCAGGACCGGCGTGCCCCTGGACTTCGCCGCCCAGTATCCGCGGCCCGAGCCCATTGTCGACCTGTTGCCCGGACATCCGAGGGAGGAGCAGAAGACCGTCGACGACAAGCTGGACGACGAATTCTTCCTGCAACAAGGCGAATACGCGCACGGACCGTTGGTCGGGCACCGGATTCCCGGCGACCATCTCCTGTTCGAAGCGCGACTGTCGGAAAGAGCTTTTCCGTGGCTGGCGGAGCACCGGGTTCATCATGCTTCGATCATGCCGGCCGCCGGCTATATCGAGCTGGTTCTGGAGGCTCTCGGCGGCGTTCCTGTCCATTTCGACGTGATTGAGTTCCTGCAGCCCTGCCCCATCCCGAAAACGCCTGTCAGGCTGCAGACGTCGCTGTATCCGGTCGCCAATTCCGCCGGCGAATACACTTTCTCGATTTCGACGCTGCCTTACGAGGTCGACGCGAAGAGCGAACTGCACTGTCGCGGAAAAGTGCGCCTGATCGACGTTCGACCCGAGATGGATGCGCCGGAGACCCTCGCGGATATCGATGCCTCCGGCTACGAAGCTCTTCGCTACGCGGCTGACGACGAGATCTACGAACGCTTCGAGGTGATTCTCGGGGATACGTACCAGTACGGCCCCCAGTTCAGGAACATTCGGAGGCTCCGACGCGAGCCCGAGACGGGCCGCCTTCTGCTGGATGTCGGGGTGGACGAGGCACTTTGGACGGACGCCCGAAACGAAGGCTATGTTTCCTTCCCACCTCTCCTCGACGGCGGACTGCAATCGTTTCTCTACGACCTGATGCTCGGCGCCGATCGTTTCGCCATTCCTCTTCGGGCCGAGAACGTGACGTTCCTGGGCGCGCCGACGGTGCCGCGCCTCGTCTGCCAACTGACCTATCCGGGCGGCAAACGGTACGAAGTCGACGACAAGGGCCAATATGACGTTCCGAACGGCGAGTGGGTTTCCGGCAGGCTGAACTTCTACGACGACGCAACCGGCGCCCTCTCCCTTCATGTCGGGAAATACATATCCTTTATCTCCTACCCTCGACGGGTCGACCTGCCGCACAGCAAGCATCGCATCGTCTGGCAGCCCAAATACATCTCCAACGGCGCCGCAATTGCCGATCGGTTGCCGGAGGGCGAGATCGAGCCATCCGGCTTGCTTGCCGCCCTTGAGCGCTCCGGTGACGGCGATGTGCGTGTCTGCCACGCCATGGAGTTCGCCGGTTCCAGAGAACCGGAGCAGACCGTACTTCAGCGCTGCGTCCAGTATCTCTCGCTTGAGGAGACGCAGACCGAGTTCTGGCTGGTCGGCAACGATGAGGAGGGCGCCCGGACATACTACGACGCCTTCCACGCCCACGATGCCGCGCTACGCTTCGATTGCATCGAACCCGACGGGCGGCAGGCGTCCACGCTCGATACGAGCCTGCCGCGCCGGCACGCAGCGGATATCCTGTTCCTCCACCAGGATGAGGCCGCGTTCACGTCCGAAGACTGGCGATTCTGGCGGGATGTGGCCATCGCGGGTGGGCTGGCGCTCGTTTCTCATGAAGACGGCGCGGTTGTGGAGCCCGACGGCGGGTGGACCACGCTGCGCGCGGGCGGTTGCGCGACGCTGTTCCAGGCGCCGCCCTTCCGCGCGGACGGGCTGGATCCGGGACCGCTGCCGGCTCCCCGATGGGTGCTGGGCGATCGCGCCAGTCTGGCGAGAGCCTGGACATCCCTGCTCGACGACGCTGCGGTACATCCGATCTCCTCGGAGGCCGTCGCCTCGGGCAACCCCTTCGAGCCCGAGGCGTGGCCGGAGGTCGCGGACGTGCAGGCGATCGATTTCTTCTTCGATTGGAATCCAGAGGATCCCACGGGCGAAAAGGCGGTCTTTCAGCTCGTCGCCTTCATCCAGTCGCTGGTTCCCTACAGGATCGAAAACGCCGGTTGCCGGTGCCGCGTCACGGTGGTGACCCGAAAGGCGGCCATGGACGCCGAGGATGCGCGCGGAAGCGCGCTTTGGGGCGCGGTGCGCAGCATGGAGGTGGAGATCGCCGAAGAAGCCAGGCTCGATTTCCGTCTCGTGGACCTCGGCACCGCCGATGACCTGGAGACGCTGGCGTGGCTTGCCCGGCACGATCTCCGCGACCGCGAGCTCGCGGTGCGCACCGGCCAGTTGTGGGTGCCGCGCGTCGTAAGCGATCGGGAACTCTTCCCGCGCGTGCCCGCCGACGAAGATCCGCCCTACCGGCTCTTCCTGGAGAACGCCGGACAGATTGCCGGTCTTCAGATGAAGACATACGATCCGCCTGCGCCGGGACCGCATCATGTGGAGATCGACGTCTCCGCCGCGGCGCTCAACTTCCGCGACGTCATGGTAACCCTGGGGCTGCTGCCGGCATTGGCCTATGAGCGTTCCGCGCTCGGCCGCGAGGTCGGGATGGAGGCGAGCGGCGTGGTGCGCCGCGTCGGCATGGCGGTGGACGGGTTCGAGCCCGGCGATGAGGTGGTCTTCGTCGACGGCGGCTGTATCGCCAATCGTACGGTGGTGGGTCAGCACCGCGTCTTCCCCAAGCCCGCGGACCTGAGCATGGAGGAAGCGGCAGCGTCACTCTCGGTCTACGTCACCGCCTACTACGCCCTGATCCACCTGGCCCGGCTGCGCAAGGGGCAACGAGTCCTCATTCATTCCGCGATGGGCGGCATCGGACAGGCCGCGATCGCCCTCGCCAACGACGTGGGCGCGGAGATCTACGCCACGGCGGGTAGCGAGAGCAAACGCACGCAACTTCTGGGACTAGGCGTCAGGGCAGCCTTCGATTCCCACAGCGAGGAGTGGTTCGACGGGCTGATGAAGGCGACCGGCGGCCAGGGCGTCGATGTCGTGCTGAACTCGCTGGCCGGCCGTCACGTTCCGCTCTGCCTCGAGGCCCTGCGGGCTGGCGGCTGGCACTGCGAGATCGGCAAGGTCGACATCTATGCCGACAGCGCTCTCGGCCTCCGCGTTTTTCGCAAGAACCTGCGGTTCGCGGCCCTCGACCTCGACCGCCTGATGGTCGACGACCCTTACCTCTCGCGCGAGCTCTCCGAAGCCTGCCTCGACCTGCTCGATCGCGGCGTGGTGCCGCCATTGCCGGTCACCGTCTTTCCATACGGAGACTACGCGAAGGCGCTCCGCCTCATGACCTCCGGCCAGCATCAGGGAAAACTGGTGCTCAAGGCGCCGCTCGAGTCCGCCCATTCCGACTTCCCGATCGACGATCGGAGGCCCCTGCTGAACCCGGACGGGACCTACCTCGTGACCGGCGGCCTGGGCGGCTTCGGCCAGCGGTTATTGCCCTACCTCGTGACCGCCGGAGCCCGCCACCTGACCTTGTTGGACCGCGATCCCGAACGCCGCCGCAGCGAGAACTGGCTGCGACAGTCCACGACCCTCGCGGACATAGGACAAGGGGTCGAGATCGACATCGTTCCGGGTGACGTAGCGGTCGAGGCGGACGTGCGCCGCTGCGTCGCCGACGTGAAGAGGCCGATTAAGGGGGTGTTCCATCTCGCCGGTATCTTGGACGACTGCCTGTTGGCGGACCTGTCGCCGGAGTCCGTCGCCCAGGTGTTCGCACCCAAGGCGCAGGGCGCGCTCAATCTCCATCGTGCCACGGCCGGCCTCGCGCTCGATCACTTCGTCATGGTGTCTTCCACGTCATCGACCTTCGGCAATCCCGGCCAGATCAATTACAGCGCGGCCAACGCGTATCTGGACGGCCTCGCCGCCTGCCGGCGCCAGCAGGGGCTGCCGGCCCTCTCCTACAACCTGGCAGCGGTCGCGGACGCCGGCATGGCCGCGAGCAATCTCGGCATCCTGCGCCTGATGAAGGCCGCCGGCATGCCGCCCGTGAGCAGCTATTGCGCGATCGCCAACCTCGACTACGCCCTCCGCACGATGGGCGACGGCGACCACCTGATCACCGCGCTTTTCAAGCGCGTATTGTGGAGTGTCGATTCCGCCGACTACATGCGAACGGGCCGCCTGATGAGCAATCAGGATGCGTTCGACATCGGCTCCGACGAGCTGCTGACACTCGATGGCGTCGTGGCGCAGATCGCCGCCAAGGTCGCCGAGCTCTGCGGCCACGACGAGGGCGGCACGGATGAGCCTCTCTCCAGTTTCGGACTCAACTCCATCTCCGTCGCCGAGCTGGGGGCGTTCATACAGAGCGAGTTCAACTTTCAGGCGAGCGCGCTGGAGCTGATGACCACGGCCTCTTGCCGGTCGCTGGCGGAGGCCATCGTGTTCGGCACGAAAACGGACGAGGAGGCCGAGGCCGAGGAGGACGGCGACCCGATCGGCGATGCACCCCTGGCGGCGCTGCGCTGCGTTCGCCGCAAGCCGTCGCCATTCGCCAGCTCGCCCGAGGACCATTTCCCGCCGGCGCCCTGTTCCGGCGCGAGTGCCGAGACGGCCTAGCTCGTCCGGTAGTGCGGTTTCTCGGCAGGAGAGTCGGATCCGTGTCGGCGTTGCGAAAACCAAGATGAGACAGCATGGCCAAACCAGGAGTCGCTGACCGAGCGGTACCCCCTCTTGTCGGCGAGTTACCGCCCCGATGCCGGGCGGACGTGGACGAGCTACGTCGCGTCGTACATACCACGATCGCGTGCGAGGCGCCGGCGGACGCTGTATCGCCAAACGAATTTCAAGAGGTTCTGCTGACCGGAGCGACCGGTTTCGTGGGGCGCTTCCTGCTGCGCGCGCTTCTGCGCCAGAACGACCGGCTGATCGTGCACTGCCTGATCCGTGCCGAGAGCGCCGAGCACGGGTTCGCGCGATTGCGGGACGCGCTGGAGCAGGCGGAAATCCGTGAGGAGATTGCCGAAGAGCGACTGCGCGTGGTGCCCGGAGACTCCTCCCGCGAGCGCTTCGGTCTGAGCGAGTCTGAGTTCGGCGGGCTCTGTCAGCGGGTCGACGCGGTCTATCATGTTGCCGCCAATACGCGGCTCGTTCTGTCCTATGCGGATATACGCGAAACGAACGCGCTCGGCCTGCGCCCCGTGCTCGAGCTTTGCCTGAGGACCCGCCTCAAGCATCTGTTTCACTTCTCCACCATGGGCATTTTCCCGGAATATTTTTGCGACTTTTCGAGGGAGTACGGCCAGAGCCGCATCGACGATCAGATGCAGCCCGATCTCGCCGCCATGAAGAAGGCTTTTCCGTTCGGCGTCGTCGGGTATCCCTGGAGCAAGCTGGTGGCGGAGCAAGGCGTGCTGTTCGCTCGGGCAGCCGGCGTGCCGATCGCGATCTTTCGCCTTCCGCAAATGGGTCTTTCCAGCACGGGATATGCGCAGGCGAACGACTTTCCGACACCCCTGTTCGCCGCGGCGACACAGGTGGAAATGGCGCCGCATGGCTTTTCCCTGCAGAGAAACGCCGAACCGGTCGACACGGTCAGCGAAATCTGCGCGGCGATCTCGCTCAACCCCGACCGCCGCTTCACCGTCTATCATTGCTGCGATCCAGAGCCCCCATACGAAGATCTGGAGGTCGCCGAGCTGGGCTATTATTGGAAAAGCGTTCCCTACGCATCCTTCAGGCGCTCGTGTCAGGCCCTCCGCGACGGTTCTCCGTTGCGCGGCCAGTGGGTGCTCGTCGACCATTTTGCGCCTTACTGGTTCAGCGAGGACAGGGCCCGCAGCACGGTGCCGATCGGCGATCGCGCCATCCGGGAAGACTGCCCCCACCCGATAAAGTGGCCCGCATTGCTGATCCGCCATGCGCGCTCCTATGACTGGATCAGGCGTCATCGGGACGGATGGCCCTACCCTGTTCCGCATGGGCGCCTGGACTTTGACGGTCTAATGGGACAGGCCGAAAGGTACGCCGAGCGCATGGGCGTCCCCTTCGAGCGAACCTACCCCGAGTGGATGCGCACCGGTCTCCAGCAACTCGTGCAGGCGCTGAAATCGCCGGAGGCCGGACTGCAGGAAACGCGGCTCAGCCACATCGTCTACGGGCTGACGCGCGCCCTCCGCAGCAACGCGGCGCTCGCCCGCGAAAGGCAGCGGCACCCGGAGATCGAACGGGAGAAGGTCGAGCGGCCCGTCTTCATCGTCGGCATCAACCGAACGGGCACGACTTTTCTGCATCGCCTGTTATCGCGCGACAGCCGCTTCTAGGCATTGAGGCGCTACGAGTTGACCGATCCGGTGCTGCCCGACGGCGAGTATGCCACTGTGGCAGGCACGGTCGAAGATCCGCGCCGCGCCTATGCGGAGGAACTGTTAGGCGCGACCAATGTCGTCGATACGCTCGCCGGGCTCCACCGTACCGATATCGACGAGCCCGAGGAGGACTTGTGGATCCTCTGGCTCACGTTCTCGACTTGGATATTTGCGTCCGCGTATCACGTACCGACCTATGGCCGTTGGCTGGCCGAGACCGAGTCACGCAACGCTTACGCCCATCACCGACGCGTCATGCGGCACTTCACCTGGCAGCGGCGCAGGCGCGAGCCGCGAAGCCGGCGGCACTGGCTGTTGAAGATGCCCTTCCACCTCATGGAATTGGAGGTGCTGTTGGAGACCTACCCGGATGCCCTCTTCATCCAGACCCATCGCGATCCCGTCGAGTTCATGGGCTCTTGGAACAGCATAGTGGAGCGGATACGAGGCTTTTCCACCGAGGCGCGGCCGCCGTTCGAAACCGGCGCCGAGCAGCTGGCGTTCATGAGCGGCATGCTCAACGGCGCCATGCGGTTCCGCGCCTCCAATCCCGCGCTTGAAGAGCGCTGGGTCGACGTTCGCTATACCGATTTGGTCGACG
>JAJEHI010000099.1 GCA_022823775.1 Defluviicoccus sp.
CGCCGCCGTCTGGGCGGTGAACTACCGCGACGAGATCGAGAACCGGCGGGGCGACGGACGGTTCAAGTCGTGGACCGGGCACGACGCGACGCTCGACTGGAAAGCGCCGCTGGGGCTCGACCGGGCGCGGGTGACCGCGGGCGTCTACAACCTCACCGATGCGAAGCTCTCCACCAACACCGCGAACCCCGCCGCGACCGACGGGCCGCGCGCGGCCGGCTGGGGCCGCACCTTCTTCCTCACCCTTAACATGCGGTTCTGAGATGCCTGCCCAAGGGGATGCGCGGAGTGCGTCGGTCGACCGGGTGCCGGTGTCCATGACGCTGAGAGGGCGCGGTTTTTCAGCGGGGCATGCTCACAAAGAGGTAAAGAGCTTCGGGCTCGGGGATTGACGGCGACCTGCTTATTTTAGACGAAGAACCTGGGATGCCGCGTATCAATGGCGTCGGGTCTTTCCAATCCAATTGCTCAAATTTGGGGATCGCATTCTCCTGTAATCCGTCATGAGGCCCAGCGCGGTGACGAGCCTCACCGATTTCGCGTTGACGGCGGCGATCCCGGACATTCTTTACAGTGCGCGGAGAGCCTGTTCGAACGGCCAGCGCCGCAGGGTCCATGCCCGCAGTCGGTGCGAAGTACCGCTCGACAGCCCCGGTGCAGCGCCGCCGCATCCGCAAGGCCTTTTCCTTCGGCGGAGGTCCGCGCAACCGGGGACGGCCAGTCGCCGATCTGACACGACCGAACCGGCCATTCGTTCGCATACGCTGTGCAGGCCTCGCAGGTGGCCAGCGCGTGACCCTACTTGATGAGCGTCGGCTTGACCGGATCCGCGGCACCCACAAGAGCGAAGTGGCGTCGGCTACCACTCGTCTGCTCGGGCTCGGGATCCGCTCAGTAAATGCCGAACGGAAAATACTTCGCGTTGATCTTCCGGTAGGTTCCGTCGCCGAGGATGATCCGAAGTGCCCGATTCAGGCGCCGGCGCAGTACATCGTCCTCCTTGCGGACGGCGATGCCGATACCCTCGTCGAGACGGTAAGGATCTCCCGCGTATGCGAAGCCCGCGCCCTCCGGACTCATGAGCCACTTCCAGAATCCCAACGCGTCGCCCAACGCCGCGTCCACCCGGCCTTCGATCAGCGCCCGGTCGAGCGTTTCCTGGTCGGCGTAAAGCTCTATCCCAGAAAATTTCTCTCGGTTGTCCTCGAGCCAGTCCGAGGCGATCGTCGCGCGCATAGCGCCGACGGTCCGGCCACCGGGCACGGCGGGATCGAAGCCCGATCCCTTGCGGGCCACGAAGCGGACGCCGCTGCTGTAGTAGCGATCCGTGAACGCGACCAGGCGCCGACGCTTCTCGGTGATGGACATACTGGAGACGATGGCGTCGAACTTCCCGGCCCGGAGCGCCGGGATCAGCCCCTCCCATTCCTGGCGGACGAACGTGCATACGGACTTCATGCGCGCGCAGAGCGCGAGTGCGATATCGATGTCGAATCCGACAAGCCGGCCCTCATCGTCGATTTCGCTGAACGGCGGATAGGCGGGGTCGACGCCGATGCGAAGCGTAAGCCTCGGCCGGTCATCTCCCGAAGCGGAGGCGAACGGTACAAGAAGAAGTATAAGCGCCACGGCGAGCGTCTTCATGATGGTTCCGTCCCCTCGACCGTGTCTTATGGGTCGATCGTAATGAGAGCTGGCAGCGAGCGCCAGCTCGGCCGGACAGGCGGCGACTGTCGCTCGACCGGCCGAAGCCGGCGCCCGGGTCCAGACCCGCGCGCATTGGGAGACAGTCCTCGCCGAAATGCCAGTCTTCGTTTCAGCGCCTCGCCCGCAGCCCCATGATCACCTCACTGGCTTTCGCGAGGCGGCCCGTCAAGAGATTCCTTTGGCTGATCTCCGATACATTGCGATGCTGGGAACGATGCTTGAACCTTGTGCTGCGCCCCTGCCAGACAACGGGCTGAGCGTGAGACAAGCCTGCGATCTCATTCAGGCCTCGTGGTACGGTATCAGGCACAAGGCAAGGGACAGGGACCACCTGTTGGAGTTGCTCGCGTCGCTGAAGGCGTTCGTCTTGCGTGCGGCAGAGGTTTGCTGAAGGATCCGGAGCCCAAAAAATGCAGAATTCCAGTCTGTTACAACTGGCCGTGCCGCTCATGCTGACCCGGCGCGGCTTCACGGCCGCGGCGGCCCTGTCCGTTCTCGTACCGCCAATGTCTGGCCTCGCCCAGACACGGCCCCTAGGGTTCACCTTATACGGTCGCGACCCCGGCGATCCGCAGGCGTGGGCGGACGCGCTCAGGCTCGATCCGAACAGCTTCGCGCCGGGCCAGTTCGAGTGGTGGTACTCCGACGGCCACCTTTCGAACGGCGTCACCTTCGTCGCCTCCTGGCACCTGGAGATCGACGATGCGGGCGCACTCCAGCCCTACATCACGGTCAACTTCGCGACCGGGGACAGGGTGCTGCTCGACCGGAAGATCCGCTTCGAGGCGTCGCAGGCGCGCTTCGAACGCGAGAGGTGCGATGTCGGGATCGGCCCGCACTTCATCCGCTCGCTCGACGGTCTGAACCGCTACGAGCTGTTCATCGACCCCGCGGCCAACGATGGCTACGGCCTTCATCTGCAACTCGACCGAACAGTTCCGAGCTACAGTCCTGGCCCGGACGACGGAAGCAACCCGCCGGGGCCTTATTTCCGGTGGGTATGCGCGGTGCCCAACGGCGCTCTGAAAGGCACGGTGACCGTCGGTTCCGTCACCCACGAGGTCACGGGCTCGGGCTATCACGACCACAACTGGGGCAACGTCCCTATGTCGGTGCTTGTGAAGGACTGGCACTGGGCGCGGGGCGCGGCCGGCGGCTACACGGCGGTCGCGGCGTCGGTGCGGTTCAACAACGGCGTCGATGCCCGCAACGTCTACATTGCGGACGAGACGGGCGTGCTTGTGGCGGCGCTGGGTCCGGCGGTCGGGTTCCGGGAACTGGCGAAGGCGGCACAGCCCGACACCGGCAAGACGATCGGCAGGGACATCGTCTTCACCGTCGAAGACAAGGGATCGGTACGCTTTGCCGGAGAGAAGGCGATCGCCTCGTTCATCTTCGACAGCGATGCGAAATATCGCTGGTGGTACACGCGCTTCGACTCCGGGCTTGAGATCGACCTCGTCCACGAGGGCCAGCGCGTCGCCGCCTCGGGGCATGCGGTGCTGGAACATATGGACTTCCGTGGCCAAGTTGTCGAGACCAAGTAGGTCGCTATGAGCTAATCGGCAATTCCCGCGAGAGCCCGTCAGAATCCACCAGCCTACCTCCACCGTGTGGCGAAGACTTGCCCATTCCGCGCTGCCGGGGGCTGCCATCGCCATCCTTATCGACCTCCATCATCGACCTCCATCATCGACCTCCATCTGGCGGTGGTCTTACTCGCCGTCGCCTCGGCAATCGTGCTCGCGATGTTCTATCTCGAACGACGCGACTCGCTGCCGCCGGACGCGTTGGTTGGCCTGTTTTCTCACGGCGGGCTCGCACTTTGCATCGTCATCCCTTCGTTTTCCCGAACACGCGGCTGCAACTTGAGGCCCTTAGGTTCGGAGATACCTCTGCCGTTTCATGCTTGGGGGTCGCGGTGATCTGCCTCGGAGGCGTGTCCAGCCTCGCGGTTCTACAGCGAAGCTGTTGCCCGCTGCTGGCTATGATCGTCAATACCGATCTTGCCGCGATGGCAGTGATGAGGCCGGAGCGCCTTCGGCTGATTTTCGGTATCTTCTTGGCCGCCTTGATCGAGATCGTGGATGTCCGGCGGATCGTCGCGTTTCTGATGATCCCCGACGTGATCGTTTGCCGCCTCGCTTCGAGCCTGCAAGGAATGGCGACCGGTACTGTGCCTATGAATCCCGCTGCGGTCGCCAGGAGGCCGTTCGCCTCGGCGCAGTTTGACAAGCCGTACGGCCTCTCGATCATGGTCGCGGCATTGCCGCCGGTACGCTCTGTCGCCTGCATCGGCCCGATCCACTATCGGGTCGCCATCCAGCGCAATCGCCGCGGATGTTGGTGGTCAGCATGGGTGCTGGTGCGCCGGCCCCAGCCAATGCGTTCCTCCTTAGGCAGGCTAATCGATGGGAACTCCATTGTGCTGCAATCCGTTGGCGGGGAGACGACATGCAGGTTGTCAGGCGGCTTAACCCATCGTCCTGTCGGAGCTGGTCTTGACCGCCCGACGTCCAGCCGGATCCGCTGGATTTGCACTATGCTCATGTGAAGCACTTCGACGCTGCAATTGTCGGATTACGGCATGCCCATGCTGACCTTTACCGAGGAAATCCTGCTTCTGCTGGGCGACGAGGAAGGCATGTTCCTGCCGGTCGAGGAGCACGCCTTCGAATGCGCGCTGGCCGGCGCGGTGCTGATGGATCTCGCCTTCGCCTACCGGATCGATACCGATCTGGAGGCGCT
Organism: Defluviicoccus sp.; assembly: GCA_022823775.1. Taxonomy (GTDB): domain Bacteria; phylum Pseudomonadota; class Alphaproteobacteria; order MPNO01; family MPNO01; genus MPNO01. The sequence continues at coordinate 4,456 of JAJEHI010000099.1, forward strand.
CGTGACGATCGATCCGACGCCCACCGGCAACCCCATGCTTGATCGCGTCCTGGCCAAGATCGCCGCCCGTGCCGGGACGACGGACACCCGGACCTGGGTCGGGGTGCTGTCCCGGGAGGACGCGGCGATCCTCCGCGAGCAGGCGCTGGCGAATCTGGTGGAGCGTGGCATCCTGGAGAAGAGGGACGAGCGGTTCCTGTGGGCCTTCGGTGCGGTTCGCTACCCGACGATCGACGACGGCGCCGAGCGGGGGATCAAGGCGCGCATCGAGGAGGTGCTGTCCGACGACATTCCTCACCCCCGGGACGTCGCCCTGATCTCGCTGGTGGATGCCTGCGAGATTCTCCCGGACCTCTTTCCCGACCGGGACGTGGCGTCGTTCGGCCCGCGGATCGCGCTGCTGCGCAAAATGGACCTGATCGGCCGCGAGGTCGCCGGCACGATCGCCGAAATCCAGCGCACCGTCGTCCGCGAGGCCCGCGCCCGGGCCGAGCGCTTCCAGAAGCTGCTGCTGATCCTGTCCGCCTGCGGCGGACTGGCGGTCGCCGCCACCCTGCTCTCGCCGCCGATCCCCCTCGCCGACCGGTTCGGCCCCGGCCTGCTCGAATCCCTCTGGTACGACCGGGTGTGGAAGCAATGGAGCGGCTACCTGCTCTTGGGCCTCAGCCTCGCCGGGCTCGGCATCGCGGTGGCCGTCAAGAAGCGGCTGGTGGCCCGCATCGCCGGCTCGCACGGTTGGCGGCTGTTCCATATCGCGCTCGGGATCGCCTGCGTGCTCGTCCTGTTCGCCCATACCGGTTTTCGCTTCGGCGCCAACATGAACACCGCGCTGATGGGATTCTTCGTCGCCGCCCTGCTCTCCGGCGCGCTCGCCGGGGCGGCGATCGGCGGCACGCCCCGGCTCCGCAAGATGGGGGTTCGCAGGACCGGCAGGCACAACCGTGCGCTGATCGGGCTGCACGCCATCGCCATCTGCCCGCTGCCGGCGCTGCTGATCGTCCATGTCCTCACCGTCTATCTCTATTGAGGGGATGTCCGGGTGTCGCCGAAGGTCGTTCCGTGGGCGGTGGTGGCGGCGACGCTGCTGGGCGCGGTCTGGTTCGCGGCGGCGATGACGGTGGGGGGCGACCGGAGCGCCTTGTTGATCGGCGAGACGACCGACGCCCACCATCAGATCGAGATCGCCTGCGAGACCTGCCATGCCGCGCCCGCCTTCGCCAGCGCCGCCAGGGCGGAGAAGGCGCTCAACCGCGGCTGCCGGAGATGCCACGACAAGGAGCTCAAGGCGGCCGACGACAGCCACCCGCGCAAGAAGTTCCGCAACCCGCGAATGGCGGCCTATTGGGAAAAGCTCGACGCGCGGCTCTGCACATCCTGCCATGTCGAGCACCGGCCCGAGATCACCCGCGTGGGCGCGGTCACGGTGGCGATGGATTTCTGCGTGGCGTGCCACTCCGAGGGCGATCAGGACGTGCGGGCCGACCGTCCGTCCCATGCCGGCCTCGGCTTCGAAACCTGCGCCTCGGCGGGCTGTCACAACTATCACGACAACCGCGCGCTCTACGAAAAGTTCCTGGTCCGGCACGCGGGCGAGCCCTGGCTCGCGGCGGTGCCGGTGCACGAGGCGTCCGCGCGCCAGCGTTCCCGGAAACCGCCTTCGCGGGCCGCGCTCGCGCGGAGCGACGCGATCGCGCCCGAGGCCGCGCTCGCCGATCCGGCCTGGCTCGACCGCTGGGCCGGTTCCGGGCACGCCGCGGCGGGGGTGAATTGCGGCGCCTGCCACGCGCCCAAATCCGGGAAGAACGCCACGCGGGAGAAAATCCTGGCCCGCTGGGTCGACGCGCCGGGCACGGCGGTCTGCGAGGACTGCCACAGGCCGCAGGCACGGACCTTCGTGCTCGGCCGGCACGGCATGCGCCGGCATCCCCGGGTCGCGAAACCGCGGAACCCGCTGCGCCAGCTGAGGAGAATCGGGCTCTCCCAAGTCGTCCCGGACGAGGTCGCGTCCTGGCTCGCCGATGCGGCCCCGCCGACGACCATGACCGTCGCGGAAGCCCGAATCCCAATGCGCCCGGACGCCGCGCACCGAGCGCTCGACTGCGGCACCTGCCACACGCCCCACGCGGTCGATACCGCGCGGGCCGCGGTGGAGGCGTGCGCCTCGTGCCATGACGATTCCCACACGCGGGCCTATTTCGACAGCCCCCATTATGCGCTGTGGCGGGCCGAGCTTGCCGGCGAGGCGTCTCCGGGAACGGGCGTGAGCTGCGCGACCTGTCACATGCCCGGAACCGGGCGCCGCAACAGGATCGCCACCGACCACAATCAGAACGACAATCTGCGGCCGAACGAGAAGATGATCCGGCCCGTTTGCCTCGACTGCCACGGCCTCGGTTTTTCGCTGAACGCGCTTGCCGATGCCGCCCTGGTCGGGCGAAACTTCAAGGGAACGCCTGCGGTCCGGGTCGAGAGCATCGACTGGGCGAAGAAGCGCGCCGCGACGGGAAAGCGGGAAACCGGCGGATGACGGCCCGATACGTCCTTCCTTTCGCACCGACTCCGGAACCGGACACGGGAGAAATGGGATGAAACGAACGTCGCTCACGATCGCCGCGCTCGCCTTCGGCGTCGGCTCGGCATTGGCGGCAAGCGCCGCGGCGGAGGGGATTTCCTTCCGCAAAGTCGCCGACATGCTCTACCAGGTGATGTCGGCCGACCGCGAGGTTTATACCCGCATGGTGGTCCAGCGCCTGACGGTGGACAACAAAGTCGTCACCGCGTCCGAGCACTTCGAGGACGACACCGCGCTGCCCCTGCCCGCGCAGATGTTCCGCTTCGGCGCGGAACGGGTGATGGACGAGACCGAGGACTTCTCCTACGCGCTATTGTCGTTGAACCCGATCAACAAGAAGAACGGCCCCGGGACGGACCTCGAGAGAAAGGGTTTGCAATTCGTCGTCGACAATCCGGGCGAGAACTTCTACGGCGAGGAGGAGTTGGGCGGCGAGCGCTACTTTGCCGCAGTCTATCCCGACTACGCGGTGGTCGAGGCCTGTGCCAGCTGCCACAACGGGCACAAGGATTCGCCCCGCCGGGACATCGAGGTGGGCGACGTGATGGGCGGGGTCGTCATCCGCATACCGATCAAGTGAGCCCAGAGCGATGGTGGATCGTCCAGACGCACAGCCCGATCGTAACGGAGATCCGCTCCGGCAGCTTTCTCCGGAGGATCGGCTTCAGGAGCACCCCCACCGGGACCCGGCAATCCCTGCGGCGCCACATGCGGGCTGAGAGCGCCCTCGATGCGGTTGACCGATTTCACCGACTACGCTCTCAGGGTGCTGATGTATCTCTCCGTGCACGACCGTGGCTTGAACACCATCGGCCAGATTGCCGCCTGCTACGGTATATCCGAGAGTCATCTGAGCAAGGTCGCGTGGGAGCTCGGATGCGCCGGGTTCATCCACACGGTTCGCGGCAAGGGCGGCGGCTTGAGGCTGGCACGCTCGCCGAAGGCGATTTCTGTCGGCGAGGTCGCGCGGCGCATGGAACGGACGATCTTGTTCGCCGAATGCGCGGCCGACCGGTCAGGTGCGTGCCGGATCGCGCCGTGCTGTGAACTCAAGAATATCCTCATCGAGGCCGAGGCAGCGTTTAACGAAGTCCTCGACGGCTACACGGTTGACGATCTCCTGCGACGGAATTGGAAACTCCGCGAAATCCTGTCCATCGAACCGCTCCCATGAACCATCAAAGTCGCCAGACGCTGTCCGATCTGCTCGGCGGCTTCCCCGGTCTCGCGGTCGCCGGGATCGCCCCGGCTACCTTTTCCCGCCGAACGCGGCGGACAGGTCGTGCCGTTCGAGCGTCCCGCCCATGCCCTCGTGACCGGAGCCGAAGAACGCGCCGGTCACGGTGCCGAGGTCCCTGCCGTTCCAGGCATGGGCCGACCCCGCCCTCCCAAACGCGCTCTCGGCCCGCCGGAAGGTGTTGCCGAGATCGTCCGCCTGAACCGCGTAACGGAGGTCTCCGTCACCCCAGGGCCCGCCGCCCCCGTAGCGCAGGCCGGTGAACGCGATCCGGCCGAGGAAGTCGTCCATGTCGAGGGAGAGCGCGGTATCCCCGACAACCTCCCCCCCGGACGGCGTGACGCCCACCAGCGCCCCGTTTCAGATCACCGTTCCCGACAGCGCCGGGTTGTCGTAAAGGATCGTCGCCGGCCTCGGCCCGAAGGCCCAGGGCTGCCCGAGCCCGTTGCGGAACGCCACCCCGAAGGCGATCTCGCCGGAGTCGGTCCCTATGTCGCCGCGCAGGTGGAACGACGTCTCGGCCCACGGACCCAGGCTCTCTGCGGAAATATCGTCCGGCGCCGTGCCCGGTTCGAACCGGCCGTAAGCCGCCAGCAGCCCCTCGCGGTCGATGGGATGGATCAGCGACCGCGGCTGCGTACCAGGGTAAAAGCCGACATCGCTCAGCGTCGAGGCGAAGCGCGCTGGATCGGTATGGCTGACGAACCCCACCGCGTGCAGCAATTCGTGGACCAGCACATGGGTGGCTTCCGGATCGCTCAGAGGCCCGACCGCCTCGGGGTCCACCAGCACATCCGAATAGCTGGCCCCGTCCCCGGAGACCTCGTGCACCGCCGCCGTCCCGTCCTTGGCGTAGTACGATACCCTGGTGCGCCCCAACTCCCCCGGATCGGCGCCCTCGGGGTAGAGCGCATCCGTCTTGGGGATGAAGCGCACGCGTATCTCGCCGATCATTCTCGGAAACGCGTTGCCCGGGTGGAGATACCGGTTGAAGCGCAGCCGGTCCTCGAAGGGGAGGCCGGTGTTGAGGATCGCCACGGCGTCCTGCGTCAGGCGCGCGAAGCGGGTGAACCTGTTCCGGGTCTCCGGGCCGCGCACCAGGGTGACGATCGCGGGCCGCGAGCCGCCATAGGTCGCGAGCCCGGTCACGCTTCGTGCCGACAAGTTGTGCACCGCCGCCACGCGCACCCACTCGGCCACGTCGTCCCCACCGACACCGTCGCGCACGTGCCCCCTCGACAGGGCGGCTCCGCCGCCTGTGCCGCCGCGGGCAAGAGCGTCCGCCGCCGGCGCAACGTCGGCGCCGACATGCAGCACATCGCCGAACGCCATCACCGGGGACCCCGGGCTGAACGTGTCGGGAAAGTAATAGGCGGTATAGGGCACGCCCGGCGGCAACGCGCGGTACTCGGTGACAGGGTCGGTGGGAGGCGGGACGCCGCCGCCCCCGCCGCCGCAGCCGGCAAGGACCGCGAAGACGGCCAGCATCGCGGCGATCCGCGGAAACAGGTTCCCCATCGTCGGGCGCGTCGCGGAGATCTCGATCACGGATGCGCGCTCGCCGTCATCCGAGCGGTTTGCCGAGATCCTCGAAATATTGCCGCGTGACCTTGAACACCATCGGCGCGAGCAGCAGCAGCCCGATCAGGTTGGGCACCGCCATCAGCCCGTTCAGCGTATCGGCGAGGTTCCACACCAGGTCCACCTTCACGTTGGCGAAGGCGAGCGCGGCCGCCACCCATAACGCCCGGTATATGACCAGGCTGTTCTCCTTGAAGAGATACTGCCAGCACCGCTCTCCGTAATAGGACCAGCCGAGGATGGTGGTGAAGGCGAAGACCGCCAGCGCGACGGTGACGATGTACTGGCCGCCGGCCATCGAGGTCTCGAAGCCGGTCGAGGTGAGCACCGCGCCGGTCAGCCCGCCGCCGTCGGAGCCGGTCATCGTCCACGCCCCGGAGGTCAGGATGACCAGCGCCGTCATCGTGCACACCACGAGCGTGTCGATGAACGTCCCCAGCATGGCGATGATGCCCTGCCGCACCGGGCTGTTGGTCTGCGCCGCCGCGTGTGCGATGGCGGCCGAGCCGAGCCCCGATTCGTTGGAGAACACGCCGCGCGCGATGCCGAAGCGGACGGCCGCCGCCACCGCCGCGCCCGCGAACCCGCCGGTCGCCGCGGCCGGCGTGAAGGCGTGGGTGAAGATCAGGCCGATGGCTTCCGGTATCGCCGTGACGTTGATCGCGAGGATCAGCAGCGCGGCGCCGAGATAGAGGACGATCATCGCCGGCACCAGCTTGCCCGCCACGTCGCCGATGCGCCTTATGCCGCCGATGACGACGATGCCGACCAGCGCCGCCACGACCACGCCGGTGACCCATTCCGGCACCCCGAAGCTGTTGTCGAGCGCGGCGGCCATGGAGTTGACCTGGACCGCGTTGCCGATGCCGAACGCCGCCACGGCCCCGAAGATCGCGAAGGCGAGCCCCAGCCACTTGCCGAGCTCGGGCGCGAACTCCCCGACCCCGTTGCGCAGGTAATACATCGGCCCGCCGACATACCTGCCGGTGGCGTCCTGCTCGCGGTAGGTCACCGCGCACACCGCCTCGGCGTACTTCGTGGCCATGCCGAACAGCGCGATCAGCCACATGTAGAAGATCGCGCCCGGCCCGCCGAGCGCGATGGCGGTGGCGACGCCGGCGATGTTTCCGGTGCCGACGGTCGCCGAGAGCGCGGTCATCAGCGCGTTGAACGGCTTGACCTCTCCGTCCCCCGTGGCCCCGTCCTTGTCGAACAGAAGGCGGAAGCCGTACCCCACCTTGCGCCACGGCATGAATACGAGGCCGAGGGTGAGCAGCACGCCCGTCACGCCCAGGATGCCGAGCATCGGCGGACCCCACGCGAACGCGTTTACCGAATCGATGATTGCGTTCAACCGGTCCATCGCCACTATCTCCCTTCGTTCCAGTATGCCGACCGCCCGACCGGCGTAGTTTCCATGCTGCCTGCGCGCGCGGCGGTGTTCTTCAAGCCGAAAGGCTAGCCGCTATCCGTGACGATATCCAGAATGCGCCGCGCGGTGCATGAGCGGCCGGCCGGCATCCGTTCCAGAAGAGTCGGAGATTGCGAACCCGTCGCCCCTCGCTGCCGATCCCGCCCTATACTGGCACTCGCGAACTTCACGAATTGTCCCAGTGGGGCTGAACATGGCGATCACGCACTCCACGCACGAGGCACCGACGCAGGAAGCCGCCCTGCCCTCCGCCCTGGCCGGGATCAACAGCAATGTGCTGGACGACTCGGTCCTCAAGAAGCTGGTGGATCCCGATGTCTACTACGCCCTGG
>JAJEHI010000157.1 GCA_022823775.1 Defluviicoccus sp.
ACGGGCTCTGGGGCGGCTACAGCGAATATATCCACCTGCACGAGCGCACCATGCTGCACAAGGTGCCGGAGAGCATGCCGCTCGCGCTGGCGCTTCTCTATCAGCCCATCGCGGCCGGAATCCGCTGGGCGGTGCACGTGCTGGCCACGGCGATGGGCGACACCGTGCTGATCCTGGGCCACGGCCAGCGCGGGCTCGGCGCGGTGGTCGCGGCGCGCGAGGCGGGCGCGAAAACCGTCATCGTCACCGGCACGTCGCGGAGCGCCTACAAGCTCCGCCTCGCCGAGGCGCTCGGCGCCGACCACACCATCGAAGCCGACCGCGAGAACGTGGTCGAGCGCGTCATGGCGATCACCGGGGGCAGGGGCGTCGATGTCGCGCTGGACGTGGTGCCGGGCGCGGCGGCGGCGGTGGAGGACGCGGTCGCGGCCACGCGGATCGGCGGGACCGTCGTGTTGAGCGGCATCAAGGCGAAGGACCGGGCCGTCGCGCTCGACGTCCAGGCGGTGATCTACAAGGAGCTCGTCCTGAAGGGCGTCTATTCCCAGGCCCGCGCCGCCTATATCGAAGCCTTCCGGATGCTGGAGGAGAACAAATACCGGCTGGAACGTCTCCACACCCACGAGTTCGCCCTTGGCGATGCGGAGGAGGCGCTCCAGACCCTGGGGCGCGAGCGAAACCCGGAGGCGGAGCCGATCTGCGTATCGCTGCACCCCGGAGCGTAGCGCATTTTCCGACCTGACCGGGTCGCCGCCCTCCCCCGCCCCCTCCCGCGAGCGGGAGGGGAGAAGGTGGGGGCGGAGCGGCGCCGCGTGATTCTCCCTCTCCCCCGCTGGGGGAGAGGGTCGGGGGAACCTCCCGGGCGACAGCCGGCCGCGATCGTGCCCGGTCGAAAGATGCCCCTACCGCCGCCCGCGGGCAACCGACGTGCGGACGCAAATCAGGGCCGCGAGCCCCGCGAAGGACGCCACCGCCATCGCAATGGTTAACGGCATCTGGGTTCCGTCGTCGAGGCCGGCGACGATGGCGCCCGCGAGCGCGCCGCATCCGAGCTGGGCGACGCCGAGGAGCGACGAGGCCGCGCCGGCAACCCGGGGGAACGGGGACAACGCGCCCGCGGTCGCCGGCGGCAGGATCAGCGCGAACGAGAACATGTAGGCGAAGACCGGCGCCACGATCGCCCATGGGCCGAAGTCGCCGCCGACGGCGAGCCCGACGAGGACCAGGGCGGAAGCGAGCCCGCCCAGCGTCCCGTACATCAGCATACGGTTAATTCCGAGACGCAGAACCAGACGGGCGCCCACCGGGTAGCCGATCAGGTTTCCCACCATCACGAGGGCGAAGAACCAGCCGAACGATTTCGGCGTCTCGCCGAGATGGACGATGAAAGCGGCGGGCGAGCCGGCGAGGAAGGCGAAGAGCGCGGCAAACGCCGCCGCCCCGCAGCCGACATAGGCCCAGAACGGGCCGCTTCCGGCGACCTGGGAGAAAGCCGCGAGCAGCCGGCCTGGCTCGAGCGCGCTCCGGTCGGGCGACTCGTTGGTCTCCGGCAGCCAGCGCGCGTGGATCAGCAGCGCCGCCGCGGAGTAGGCGAGCATCACGATGAAGACCGACCGCCATCCCACCGACTCCGTCAGCCACGCGCCGATCACGGGCGCGACGATCGGCGTTATGCCGAGGACGAGAAAAACGTGGGAAAGCACACGCGAGGCGGCTTCCCGATCGAGGCGGTCGCGGACGATGGCGCGCGAGACCACCTGGGTGGCCGCCGCCGCGAGGCCCTGCACCAGCCGCGCCCCCACCAGCATCTCGATGCCGGGCGCGATCGCGAGCGCGGCCGAGGCGCAGACATAGAGGAGCAGCGCGAACAGCAGCACGGGCCGGCGGCCGAACCGGTCCGACAGGGGCCCGTAGAAGAGCTGGCCCGCGGCCATGCCGAAAACGAACAGGCTGAGGCTGAGCTGAATCGAGGCGAGATCCGTGTCGAGCTCGAACGCCATCTCCTGCGCCGCCGGCAGGGCGATGTCTATCGACAGCGGATCGAGGCCGACGACGAGGCCGAGGAGAAGGGCGAGGAAAAGCCTCTCCCGGGCTGTCATGCGCCGACGCCGATCTCGGCCAGGAAAATGTCGGCGAAGTCCCTGAGTTTGGCGTCCCCGACGCCATGGATCCCGGCGAAGCTCTCGCGATCCAGCGGTCGCTGTCGCGCCATCTCGGTCAGCGAGCGGTCGGGGAAAACCGCGTAGGCCGGCACGCCGCGCTCCCTTGCGAGCCGCAGGCGAAGCTCCTTGAGGCGCGCAAGGAGGGCCGTATCCGCATCGGTCAGAGGGGTCGGGTCCGGGTCGGGCGGCGCCTTGCTCGACTCCTCTTTTCTCCTGGCGACCTCCGCGCGGCGCCGGAAACCGCTTTCGCCGCGGAGCAGCGCCTGTCCCAGCTCGGTCGTCCGCAGCCCGCCATAGCCCGCGATGTCGAGATGCAGGTGCCCGGCGGCGGTCAGCTGGCGGACCACGCTGCGCCACACCGTCTTGGGATGGTGCGCGCCACGGCCGAACGCGTCGCGGCGGTCGTGGTTGAACTTCGCGACCTTCTCGGTGAGCGTGCCGGCGAGCACGTCGACGATGTGCGCCGCGCCGAAACGCTGGCCGGTCTGCACCACCGCAGACAGCACCAGCCTGGCATCGTCGGTCGCCTCGACCAGTTCGACCGGGTCGAGACAGGTATCGCAATTGCCGCAAGGCTCGATTCGCTCGCCGAAATAGGAGAGCAACGTCACCCGCCGGCAGCCCGGCGTCTCGCAAAACCCGACCAGCGCGTCGAGTCGCTTGTGCGCGCGCCGCTTGTGTTCGTCGCGGCTCTCTTCCCCGTCGATGAACATCCGGCGCATGCGGATACCGTCCAACCCGTAGAGCATGCACGCCTCGCCGGGCTCGCCGTCCCGAGCCGCGCGGCCGATCTCCTGGTAATAGGCCTCGATCCCCGACGGGATATCGGTGTGAAAGACGTAACGGACGTCCGGCTTGTCGATCCCCATGCCGAAGGCGATGGTGGCGACGATCACGACGCCCGGCTCGGCGACGAAGATGTCCTGGTTGGCGGTTCGCTGTTCCGCGGTCATGCCAGCGTGGTAGGGCAGGGCGCGGATCCCCTCTCCCTCCAGCATCGCCGCCGTCTCCTCCACCTTTCGGCGCGACAGGCAATAGACGATGCCGCTCCGGCCGCGGTGCTTCTTCGCGAAGGAGAGAAGCTGGCGCTTCGGCGACTTTCGCGGCTCGACGGCGAGGCGGATGTTGGGCCGGTCGAATCCGGCGACGAATTGCGCGGCGTCGGGCGACAGCAGCTGCGCCGCGATATCCTCCCGCGTCACGGCGTCCGCCGTCGCCGTCAGCGCGAGGATCGGCACGTCGGGGAAGCGCGGGCGGAGAGCGGAAAGCGCCCCGTATTCCGGCCGGAAGGCGGGACCCCATTGGGACACGCAGTGCGCTTCGTCGACGGCGATCAGCGACAGCGGCAGGCGCGCGAGCGCCGCGAGCATCCGCTCGGTCATCAGCCGTTCCGGAGCGAGATAGAGCAGCCGCAATTCGCCGGCCGCGACGCGCCGCCAGATCGCGACGTTCTCCTCGCGCGAATTCAGCGAATGGATGGCATCCGCCGCGACGCCCGCGAGCCGCAGCGCCGCCACCTGGTCCTGCATGAGGGCGACCAGCGGCGAGACCACCACGGTCAGCCCGCCCCGGACCAGCGCCGGAACCTGGAAGCAGAGCGACTTGCCGCCGCCGGTCGGCATCACCGCGAGCGCGTCGCGTCCGGCCAGTACGGCGTCGATCACCGGCTCCTGGCCGGGCCGGAAGGATTCGAAGCCGAAGACGTCCTTGAGAACCCGATACTTCACCGCTCGACCCCGTGCCTTCGCGGCGCGAACTTGCCGCGTTCGCCACCCCCGGTCCAGCCCCGCGATTGTTTCCGTAGCAATCGTCGCGAGCGTGCTAGAGTCGACGGGCTTGCACCCGACCCGAGCGAGGACCGGACGATGGCCGGCGACGGAGGGGTCGACACCGAGGCGATGCGGACGCTGCTCGTCGAGGAGCGCGAGGCTCTCCTGCGCGCCAGCGCCTCGACGGCGGAAGACCGGGCTCCGGTCGAACTCGATCAGCAGGCGGTCGGCCGCTTGTCGCGGATGGATGCGATCCAGGTACGGGCGATGGCCGAGGCATCCGAAACGAGACGCCAGGGCCGTCTTCAGCGCATCGACGCCGCCCTCAAGCGGATCGACGACGGAAGCTACGGCGAGTGCCTCGAATGCGGCGAGCCGATCCCGCCGCGCCGCCTCGAAATCGACCCCGCCGTCCCCCTCTGCGTTTCCTGCGCCGGCTGAACCAATCCGGCAGGGCTCGCGGAACCGTCAGACAATTGCTGCTTCGGATCGGTTGCGCATTGCACCCCTGGAGCTTCCCGGTTAATGCCGGTTCGGGCCGCCCTCCCCCGGCCCCTCCCGCAAGCGGGTGGGGTGAGGGTAGAGGAGAGGGGGAGAGCGAGTCCCCTCTCCCCCGCGGGGAGAGGGTCAGGGTGAGGGGCGATA
>JAJEHI010000036.1 GCA_022823775.1 Defluviicoccus sp.
GCGCCTCAACATCATGCATCGCCGCTCCATCCTCAACATCAAGGACCCGCCCAAAACGCCGCCAAACGATGCAAGGCAGATCAGTCTCCAACTCAACCAATGCTAAACCGGACACCAGTGGCTCAAGGCCGGGGTGACAACGGGGGACACGGACGGTCGGTGCGGGCGACCTCCGCCACCGCTCCCTCTGTCGTCATGCCCGGACTCGTTCCGGGCATCCACGCGTTGCGGAATCGAGGCATGAACGGGAACGCCGGGCCGGCCGACGGACGTGGATGGCCGGAACGAGTCCGGCCATGACGGCGGCGGGTGACGACCGGGGAAACCGGGGCGGTGACGGCGACGGGCGATGCCGACGAACCGAAATGCGTGTCCCGACTCGCGCGAACCGGCGGAAACCCGCTCGTACTCAAGCGTCGCGACCCGTCCGCCGAAGTTAAACCGGACAGCGGTGGCGCAAGTCCGGCGGTGACCGGGAAGCCGGACGGCACGGCAAGTACATAGCCGCCACGGCTTTCGTCCCCCTTACCCCCGCCCATCCTCCAGCATCATCGCCGCGCCTTTCTCGGCGATCATGATGGTGGGGCTGTTGGTGTTGCCCGAGGTGATGGCAGGCATGACGGAGGCGTCGATCACGCGGAGGTTCTCGATGCCGTGGAGCTTCAGCCGGTCGTCCACCACGGCCTGCGGGTCGTGGCCCATCCGGCAGGTGCCGACCGGGTGGAAGATGGTGGTTCCGATGTCGCCCGCGGCCTTCGCCAGCTCCTCGTCGGACCGGCGTTCTCCGCCCGGCAGCACCTCTTCCGGCGTGTACGGGGCGAGCGATGGCGCGGAGGCGATCTTCCGGGTCAGGCGGATCGCATCCACCGCCGTCCGCCGGTCGCCCGGCGTCGACAGGTAGTTGGGCGCGATCGCCGGCGGCTCCTCCGGGTCGGGCGACTTGAGCGTCACCGTTCCCCGGCTCTCCGGGCGCAGGTTGCAAACCGAGGCGGTGAAGGCCGGGAATTCGTGCAGCGGCTCGCCGAACCGGTCGAGCGACAGCGGCTGCACGTGGTATTGCAGGTTGGCGGTTTCGCGCGACGGATCGGACTTCGTGAACACGCCGAGCTGGCTCGGCGCCATCGAGAGCGGCCCGCGCCGGAACAGCGCGTATTCGAGCCCCATCGCCGCCTTGCCCCACAGGCTGTTGGCGCGCTGGTTGAGGGTGACCGTGTTGGCGACGCGGTAAATCAGGCGGAGCTGCAGATGGTCCTGCAGGTTGCCGCCGACGCCGGGGAGATCGTGCAGCACCGCGACGCCCTTGTCGCGCAGGAGCCCGCCCGGCCCGACGCCCGAGACCTGGAGGAGATGGGGCGAGCCGATCGACCCCGCCGCCAGGATCGTCTCGCCCGCCACGTCGACCCGGGTCTCCGCGCCCTTCAGCCGGAATTCGAGCCCGCTCGCCCGCTTCCCCTCGAACAGGATGCGCCCCGCCTGGGCGTGGGTGAGCACGGTGAGGTTGGGGCGCCCCCGGGCCGGTTTCAGGAACGCCTGCACGGCGCTCCAGCGCGCGCCGCGCCGCTGGTTGACGACGAACTTGCCGGTCCCCTCGTTGTCGCCGTCGTTGAAGTCCGGCGTGGGCCGGATGCCGATGTCGTTGCAGGCGCGCTCGAAGGCATCGAGGATCTCCCAGCCGAGCCGCTGGCGCTCGACCCGCCATTCGCCGCCGGTGCCGTGGAATTCGTCCGATCCGCCGAAATGGTGCTCGGACTTCCGGAACCACGGCAGCACGTCGTCCCAGCCCCAGCCTCGGTTGCCCATCTGGGCCCAGCCGTCGTAGTCGCGCGCCTGGCCGCGCATGTAGATCATGCCGTTGATCGACGAGCAGCCGCCCAGCACCCGGCCGCGCGCATAGTTGAGCGCCCGCCCGTTCAGCCCGTCCTCGGGCTCGGTCCGGAAGCACCAGTCGGTGCGCGGGTTGTTCTGGGTGTAGAGATAGCCGACCGGGATGCGGATCCAGAAATAATCGTCCCTGCCGCCGGCCTCCAGCAGCAGCACCCGGTTGCGCGGATCCTCCGACAGCCGGTTGGCCAGCACGCACCCGGCCGACCCCGCGCCGACGATCGCGTAGTCGAAGCTGCCGATGCTGGCGGACCCCGTCATCCCGTGCCTCCCCGCGCCTTGCCGGCCATGACGAGGACCGGATCAGCCGGCCGCGATCGCGCCCTCGCCGACCAGCCTCCGCACCGTATCGACCGTCGACTGGACCGCCTTGAGATAGGTGTCCTCCATGCCGGCCGCGTAGGCGGCTTCCTCGGCGCTGCCGTGCTCCATGTCGTCGCGGCTCAGGGTGAAGGTGAAACGGAGCAGGAGCTCGCCGTTCCCGCCTTCGAGGATCTCGTTCAGGATGGTTCCCTTCTCGATCCCGTCGAGCCGCTCGAACGCGACCCTGGTCTCGGGCTCGAACTCCACCCTCTCCCGCATCGCCCGGCCGCCGATCCGGATCGACCGCACGAGCCAGTTCTCGCCGCGCTCCTCGACCTCGCATGTCTCCATCACCGGCACGAAGGGGAGCGCGTTCTCCCCCTTCATCACCAGCCCTCGCCAGGGCGCCGCGCGGTCGAGAACCCTGTCGCCGGGACCCAGGTCCGCGTTGACCGATACCGTCTTGTCGACCGTGAACATCGCCGTCTCCCCGATCCGTCCGCCTATCGTGCGCGCTCGCGGCCCCGGCGTAAACTCGCCGCGGCATTCGGCGGTGTCTCGCCTTGAGATCCGGCGCTTGCGGCAGGTCTCGGGCCGGTTCGGCTTCGGCGCCCGCGCGTCGATCGGCGCGACGACCCATTCCATGTCCCGCAACGTATCCGAGACCCGGGCGGCCATGGCGGGCGACGACGCAGGCTCCTAAGGCCTGGAGCGAGTTCTGAAGAGAACGTACACCGCAAAGGCCCGACGGTCTTTGGCGGAAGCGGATCGGAACCGTTGGATCGTTACCCTCGCGGCCGCGATATCTCTCTGGACTTCCAATTTGGCGAACCGGGCGGATGGATCGTAATCCGCCAAATGACGCTTTTCTTGTAGCGAGACAAAGAGATGGGCAAAGTCTTCTATATCTTGCGGAAATTTTGACAAGAAATTCTTGTTCGTACAGTTGTTCTTAGCGACTCCATGTTCCAATGCACGATACACTTGTCGCCACGCCGGTTCGCTCCTATCCGCATTCGGACCGCCGACCAGTGTGGTAGCACAGCAATTCGCAAGGCAGTGAAACATGGCATAGTAAGCCGTGCTCGCTGCCCTGCGCAGGTTAGATTGCCGCGGTCGTCTGTTCTTTCCGGCTCCTGTTACCAGTTCTTCGGCAGTACTCAGTAAGTCATCCCACTGCATTCTTTACCGTTTTCATATCGGAACTGGACAGATAGGAAATTACGGGGAAAGCATCTTCTGTGAGTTCTTGCAACAAGCGGGGGCGCATGCGTCGGACCACGCCGGACGCCAGCGTTGCGTCGAACTGGTCGTCAGTGCCGTTAAAAACGACATAGACGCGAAGAATCTCCTCGTCATCCTCGTTGGAGGTGCGGACGACGTGTACGTCGCCGATTCGGTCGACGCCAAAGACTCCCCGCAGGACATCCCTGATGACGCTCTTCAGCTTTCGGTTTTCAGCCATGGCCACAATCCTGTAGGCAGCTTACCGTGCGGTTGCGCGACGCTCGTCCCCGGGGCCTTTCGGCATCGCTAGACCCTTATGGTCTTCGCCGGCCTGTAGGCTCTCCCTGGCATGTTTTGCATTGGCCATCTCCCACCGCCCACAGGGTATCATTCCGCCCCGCTCGATCCTGTCAAAGGAATTCTGTGCAACGAAGCCGTGCGTCGCCGACATGGGATTCCTCTCGACCACGTTCCATGCGCGGCTGGGGCCGCAGGCGTTTCAAGCCGAGACGCTGCCCGGCGTTCGGCATTCACGCATCCAGTCGAGGAGACCCAGGACATGAACGAAACCCCGGACCTGCCGCCGGAGATCGAGGCCTTCGTCGAACCCTGCTACGTCGATGCCTTCGGGACCGTTCCGCCGATACCCAACGAGCGGCTTCGCACCGGCGCGGCGCTGGATCCCGCGCTCACGCTGGCCAGCGAAGAGGCGCGCAGGAGCGCGCTGTTCTCCGACGTGTTCGACAACAAGACCGCGCAGCTGCTGGTCGTCGCGATCATGGCCGGAACGGGAAGCCCCGGTCTCAAGTGGCACGTTCTCGCCGCCCGGCGCTACGGCGCGAGCTGGCAGGAACTCTACAAGACGATCGAGATCGCCGCCTTCTTCAAGGGCTTCGGGGCGCTTCAGGAGGGCGGGCTTGAGGTGGGCCGGCTGTGGCGGGAGGAAGAAGGCGGGACCGGAACCCGCTGACGCGCCGCCGCGGAGACCGCGCCGCCCCTACTCCGCCGCCTCCGGGCGGGGGGAGACGCCGGCGCCGGCGGCCCGGTGGATCTTTTCGATATAGTGCTCGCCGAGGGTCACCGCGTCGCCGGCGTCGTCGAAGATGCCGTTCAGCATGGCGTCGTGGTTGGGCTGGTGGAAGAACACCAGCGATATCCGGTCGCGCCGCGCCGCGCCCGCGGGCGGGTTCGCCACCCGGTGCAGGGTCGAGGCCCAGCGGCCCCCCGTCCAGCGAGCCATCGCATCGCCGAGGTTGCAGACGAAACCGTCCGGCGGCGGGCTCACGTCGGTCCAGCCGGCGCGCGGCATCCTGACCTGCAGCGTCCCCGGCACGTCGTCGCCGCGGAGGATCGTGAGCGTGCCGTAATCGGTATGGGCGCCCGCGCGCAGTTGGCTCTCCGCCGGGGATTCGGTCTGCGCCGGGTAGCGGATCAGCCGCATCACGCAGGCCGGGCGGTCGATCTTGTCGGCGAAGAAATCCTCGTCCACCCCGAGCGCCATCGCCATCGCCCCCATCAGCCGGCCGCCGAGCCCGAGCAGGGTGCGGAAATATTCGTCCACCGTCTCGCGGAAATTCTCCGGTCTCGCGGGATAGCGGTTGTCGCCGAAGAAATAGGCCGCGGTCTCGCCTTTGTAATAGGGATCGTCCGGCACGTCCGGCTGCCCCATCGCGTAGGCTTCCTGCAGGTCGGGCGGGGTCTTCACCCCGAGCGTGTAGGCGAGCGAGCGGTCGGCGAACGGGTAGTAGCCGCGCCCGACCCGGCTCTCCGGGCGCAGGATCGCGCGCTTCTTGGCCACCGGCAGGGCGAAGAAATCGGCGGCCGCCTGGCGGGTGCGGGCGATCAGATCGGCCGGAACCCCGTGGCCGACGATGCAGAAGAAGCCCGATTCCTCGCAGGCCGCGGCGATTTGGTCCGCGACCTTGCGCTTGTCCTCGTCCCCGCCGTGCAGATAGGGGCCGACATCGATGACCGGGATCGCCATGGGCTTCGCCTCCTCTCGGGACCGCGGCAAACCGCTCCCGGCCGAGGGTCGTTCATGCCGGAGCGTCGGTCAACTCCAGGCGTCGCTCGATGCGCTCGAGCCGTTCGCCCATGTGGTCGAGCCGTTGATGCACGAGCGCGAGATCGCCTTGCAGGTTAGCGAACTGACCCTGCTGGTTGGCCATGTTGCGCTCGATCGAGGAGACGCGTTGCCGGATGTCGCTCAGCTCGGTCCGGAACTCGCGCCGCATGTCCGCGATCTCGCTTCGGATCCCGCGCAGTTGCTCCAGCACCAGGTTCTCGATTTCGGCGTTCATCGCTTCAGCCTAACCGGAAACCACCGGCTTCCGATAGATGAATCCGGGCACCCGGCCGATGGACGGGCCGGGACCGTCGGTTATGGTGATAGAGGAGATCGTGCGCGGTCTCCACGGAAAACGCGGTTGCCGGGGGAAGACGATGCCGACGGTGGCGGTTATCGGGGCGAGCCGGGGCATCGGGCTCGGGCTGGTCGAAGTATACGCGGGCGAAGGCTGGCGGGTGCACGCGACGACGCGAACCCCGCGCGATCCGGGCGCGCTCGGCGAGGTGGCGGGCGAGGTGCGGATCCACGGGCTGGAGGTCACCGATGCCGCGCAGCGGGAGGCGTTTCGGGATGCGCTGGGCGGCGAGGCGATCGACGTGCTGATTCACAACGCGGGTGTCTACGGCGACGGGATGACCGCGGCCGAGGTCAACCGCGTCAACGCCGAGGCCCCGATCCAGACGGCCGAATTGCTGATGGACGCGGTGGCCCGCGGCGCGCAGCGCAAGATCGCGCTGATCACCAGCACGATGGGCGCGCGCCGGGGATCGCGCCGCGGCCTCGGCAAGTACGGCGACTCCAAGGCGGCGCTCAACGACCGGTTCCGCGCGCTCGCCGGGAGCTGGCGCGAGCGCGGCTGCCTCGCGGTCGTCATCCATCCCGGCTGGGTCCGCACCGACATGGGCGGGCGCAACGCCGCCATCTCGGTGGCCGACAGCGCGCGCGGGATTTACGACGTCATGGCCGGGCTCGACGAATCGCGGCACGGCCGGTTCTGGAACTGGGACGGGCGCGAGCACCCTTGGTAGGGAGAGGCGGCGGGCGTTTGTGCCGGCGTGGGCCACCCTCCCCCGGCCCCTCCCGCAAGCGGGAGGGGAGACGGTAAGGATGGGTCGGCGAGGGGGTCCCCTCTCCCCAGCGGGGAGAGGGTTAGGGTGAGGGGCGTTACGCCGCGCCGGCCTTGATCAGGTCGGCGGTCTTTTCGCCGATCATGATCGCGGGCGCGTTGGTGTTGCCGCCGACGATGGTCGGCATGATCGAGCAGTCGGCCACCCGGAGTCCGTCCACGCCCTTCACGCGGAGCTCCGCGTCGACCACCGCGAGATCGTCGTTGCCCATCCTGCAGGTGCCGACGGGGTGGAAGATCGTCGCCCCGAAGCGCCGGATATAGGCGGCGAGCTCCTCGTCGGTCCGGACCTCTTCGCCGGGCTCGATCTCGCGCGGCCGGTACTTGTCGAAGACCGCGGCGTGGTTGATCCGCCTCGCTTCCTTCAGCCCCCTGATCAGCACCCGGAGGTCTTCCTCTTCCGAGAAGAACCGGGGATCGATGACCGGCGGCGCGTCGGGATCGGCGGAGGCAAGCGCCACCGTGCCCCGGCTCTTCGGCCTGAGCAGCACCGCGTGGCCCGAATAGCCGTGACCGTACTCGATCATCTTCGGCGGCGGCGCGCGGTGGCCCGGCACGAAGACGAGCTGGATGTCGGGCCGGTCGAGGCCCGGCTCGGTGCGGATGAAACCGCCTGACTCGATCAGGTTCGACGAGAAGATGCCGCGCCGCGCGAAAACGTATCTGACGGCGTCGAAGGCGAGGGACGGCATCTTCGGCCAGGACCATCCCCAGGGGATGCGCGACTCGGTGCGCATCATGGTCATGATCGCGACATGGTCCTGGAGGTTCTTTCCCACGCCCGGCAGATGGCGGACCGGATCGATCCCGACCTTTTCGATCTCCGCCCGGTCGCCGATGCCGGACAGCATGAGGATCTTGGGCGAGGAAATCGCGCCGGCCGAGACGATCGTCTCGCGGCGGGCGGCGACGAAGCGCCCGCCCGGCAGCTCCACGCCGGTCGCGCGCCCGTTCTCCAGCCGGACGCGCCTCGCCGGGGCGTCGGTCATGACGGTGAAGTTCGGCCGCTTCATCGCCGGGCGGATATAGCCCATCGCGGTCGACCAGCGCCGGCCGTTCTTCTGGGTCACCTGGTGGAGGCCGACCCCGTCCTGGGTGTCGCCGTTGAAATCCGGGTTGTGGCGGTGCTGAAGCGACTCGCAGGCCGCGACATAGTCCTTCTCCAGCGGGCTCACGGTGTTGCAGAAGGTGACATTGAGCGGCCCGCCGGTGCCGTGATGTTCGCTGTCGCCGAACTGTTCGTTGTGCTCCGATTTCAGGAAATAGGGCTTCACGTCGGCCCACGACCAGCCCGGATTCCCGAGCGCCGCCCATTCGTCGTAGTCGAGCGGGTTGCCCCGGATGTAGACCATGCCGTTGATCGAGCTCGTCCCGCCGAGCGTCTTGCCCCGGGGCATGAAGATCGGCCGGCCGTTCATGGTCTCCTGCGGCCGGGAGAAGAACCGCCAGTTGACCTTGCGGTGGTCGGGAAGCCGCATGATGCCGGTCGGGACGTGGATGAAGGGGCTGCGGTCGGGCGGCCCCGCCTCCAGCAGGCAGACGGAGACGGACGGGTCCTCGGTCAGCCGGTTGGCGATCGCCGCCCCGGCCGAGCCGGCGCCGACGACGACATAGTCGAAGGAAGGGGTGTCGCTCATATCCTTTCCCTACCCGACGATCGGCCTGCGTCCCCGCACGGGATAGCGCGGCCAGGTATAGCCGGGCGTCGCGGGATGTCCCGGCGCCACCAGCTTGTCGCAGAACGCCTCGTCGCGCGCGGTGAACTCGGCGTCGAGCGCCCCGAGATAGGCCTGCCACTGTTCCACCGTGCGGGGACCGGCGATGACGCTGGAGACCAGCCGGTTGTTGAGCAGCCAGCGGATCGCGAAATCGGCGACGCTCCTGTCGTCGAGGAAGATGCGCCGCTCGATCCTGGACACCGCCCGGAACGCCTCCTTCCGCATGTCCCGGTCGAGGATGCTGGCATCGCCCCTCCCGGCGCGGCTGTCGTCGGGCGGCGCGGTTCCGGGCCGGTACTTGCCGGTCAGCACGCCGCGCGCCAGCGGCGAGTAGGGGGCGACGCCGATGCCGTAATGCTCGCAGGCCGGCAGCAGGTCGGATTCGGGCTGGCGGTTGAGGAGGTTGTAGAGCGGCTGCGCGACCACCGGGCGCGGGGCGCCCAGCGCGTCGCACAGCCGGACGATCTCGCCCACCTGCCAGGCGCGGTGGTTGGAGAAGCCCCAGTAGAGCGCCTTCCCGCTGGCGACGATGTCGCCCATCGCCGCGATGCTCTCCTCGAGCGGCGTGTCCCAGTCGACATGGTGCATGTAGTAGATGTCGAGATAGCCGGTGCCGAGCCGCTCGAGAGACCGGTCGATCGCTTCCAGCATCCACTTCCTCGACAGCCCGAGCTTGCGCTCGGGGGGGCCGTCCAGCTGGCCGACCTTGCTCGCCAGGATCCAGTCCTCCCGGTCGTCGGCGAGCAGCGTGCGCAGCATCTCCTCGGACCTGCCGCCGTTATAGGCGTCCGCGGTGTCGATGAAGTTGACGCCGCGCTCGCGCGCGATATCGACGATGCGCCGGGCCTCGTCCTCGTCCGTCGTCGCGCCGAAATTCATCGCGCCGAGACAGATCGCGGAAACCCTTAGGCCGCTCTTGCCGAGATAGCGATAGTCCATTTCTTTCTCCTTCCACCCCGCCCCCAAGGTACCGACCCGGCGCGCGGAGTCGACCGGGAAAGAGATCCGCGCGACCGGTGCGGTTCCGGTGTCCCCCTCTCCCCGACCCTCTCCCCGCGGGGGAGAGGGGGGATTCGCCCGCCGCCCGTTCCCTTACCTTCTCCCCTCCCGCCCGCGGGAGGGCCCGGGGGAGGGTGGGCCGGGTCGGCGCGAACCGATAAGGTCGGACAATGCTCTAGTCTCCGCGTTGCCCGCCGATCGCACACCCGTCCGGAGGTCCCGCCCTTGAAGCCGCCCGGCAATCTGGGATTTGCATTCCTCCTCGCGCTGACCTCGATGGCGACCGCCATCGGGATCGACGGCACGCTTCCGGCGATGCCCGCGATGGTCGAGGGGCTGGAGTCGAGCCGGACCCTGGTGCAGCTCAGCCTCAGCATGTTCATGGTCGGGGTCGCGGTAGGGCAACCGATCCCCGGCCCGCTGTCGGACCGTTTCGGCAGGAAGCCCGTCATCGTCGGCGGCCTGCTGGTCACCGCCGTCGCGGCGCTCGGCTGCGCGCTCGCGGAGACCGTCGAGATGCTGATCGGGTTCCGCTTCCTGCACGGAATCGCGGCGGCGTCCGGGTTCATCGTCGCCCGCGCCGTGGTGCGCGACCGCTACGAACGCGCCGCCGCCGCGCGCGTGCTCTCGCTGGTTCTGTTCTTCTTCTGCTTCGGCCCCCTGATCGCGCCCATCGTCTGCGCCCACCTGACGGTGTCGTTCGGCTGGAACGCGATGTTCTGGTTCATCGCCGTCTACAGCGTCCTTGTGGCGCTGCTCTTCGCCGTCGCCTTCCGGGAGACCCTCGAGCGGCCCGATCCCGGCGCGCTCCGCATCGCGCCGATGCTGAGGAATTTCGCGGAAATCTCGCGCAGCGTGCCGTTCTGGGCCTACACCGCCTGCGCCGCCGCGTCCTACGGCATCCTGTTTTCCTTCCTGTCCGGGTCGCCGCACGTGATCATCACGTTCTTCGGCGAGAGCGAGACCGCCTACGCCTACATGTTCGCCGGCTGCATGATCGGTTCCATGTTCGGGATGCTGGCGAGCGCCCGGCTGGTCGGACGCGTGGGCGTGGACCGCCTGCTGAGATGGGGCGTGTGGGGCGCGTCGCTGTTCGGCCTGGCGCTGGCCGCGCTGGCCTGGGCGGGAGTCCACCACTGGCTCGCGGTGATCGGCCCGATGTTCTTTTCGATGTTCGCCTTCTCCTTCATCTATCCGCAATCGGTCGCCGGCGCGCTGCAGCCGTTTCCGCATGTGGCGGGCGCGGCGTCGTCGCTGGTCGGCTTCACCCAGCAGATCGTCGGCGCCGCGGCGGGGGTGATCGTCGCCGCGCTCACCACCGACGGCACGCAGACCGCGCTCGCGCACGGCGTCCTGCTGTCGTCCCTGGCCGCGCTGGCGGTCTACGCGCTGGTGGTCCGCCGCCATCGGACGGTGTAGGGGGCGGCCGGGCCGGTCCGTTTGCCCGGGATCGCGGGGGAGCGGGACGGGGATGTGCCGCGTCACGGCGCCCGCCGCTCGCCGCAACCGCTATGCGGGGCCGGCCCCGTGGTGATGTTCGGACCGGGCGTAGTGCTGGCGCAGGAGGTCGATGCCGTAATCGTTGCCGTTGGGCGTTCGCACGATCGTGTGGATGTGGAACCGCGCCGGTTCCGGGTTGGTCAGGAAGACGCCCGAGTGATGGTCGAACTCGATGAACACGACCGGGCTCTGGATCCGGTAGTAGAAGGTGCTCTCCTCCCCGGTCCCGCCGATCCAGCAGAAATGCGTGTCCGCGAGATGGCGCTCGACCTCGTCGAGCCTCGCCTTCAGCGGGCCGGGCGGAAGCGGCTCGACATGGCACGCCACGAGGTCGAGCAGGTCACGCGTCTGCCGGCCCGACAGCGCGTCGCAGGGCAGCCCCTCGTAAGGCACCACCCGGTTGTCCTGATGCGCGCCGCCGAGATGGAGATGGTCGGCGAAATGCCAGCGGCCGGGGGGATGGTCCTCGCCCTTCATCGAGTGCGAGACAAGCGCGCGGCCGCGCTTCTCCGGCGAGAGCGAGCGCATCAGGGCAAGCCCCTTGTGCTCTTCGTCCTCGAACAGGCCGAGGCCGGCGTGCGGTCCCGCATCCGCATGGGCCGGTTCGGCCCCCATGAAGCAGGGCGTGAGCACCATCCGTTCCCCGATCACGAGGCAGTTGAGGCTGAGATGGTGGCCGAAGAGCTGCCACCCCCAGGGTTCCGCCGGCGACGGCGTTCCGAACAGGCAGAACGTGAAGCTCCATTCGCCGAGGACGGCCTCGCCGCCCACCAGTTCGCCCAGGAAGCCGTTGAGACGCATCACCGCGCGGGTCTTTTCGAACCCGCGCGGGCTGAGCCCGGCGCGCAGGACTTCGAGCACGGCTTCGCGCAACTCCGGGCCGATCTCGTCGAGGCGGAGACCGTGGTCTTCCAGATAGAGCTCGGTGTTCTGCCAGCGCCGCCACATTTCGGAGCCGACCGGGAAATGCGCCTTCGCGCGCTGCGCGGACGACATGCGGTCGAGCAGGGCGCGCGCGGCTTCCGCCATCGCCGCCGCGGGCGCGCCGTGGGGCTCCAGCGAGAACAGCCCCGCCCGGACCGCGCCGTCCGTCGTGATGCCGGCGAACGGCCGTTCGCTCAATTCCGACCAGCCTTTCAGGAGTTCCCGCGCCCGTTCCGACCGGGTCCGGTTGGCGGTGTGCTCGGCCGGCGTGGCGCCGGCGATCCGCGATTGCCCGGGGGAGGGGACGTAGGGGCGGAAATCGGTGCGGGTCATTTTCTCTCCGGATGGGCGAACGGCCAGGGCGAGGCCTCGCTGCCCGTCTCGATGGGGACTTCGATCAGCACGGGTCCGTCCTCCCCGAAGCCTTCCTCGATGGCGCTCCGCAGCGCGGCCGGGGTGGAAGCGCGCACCCCCTTGGCGCCGAAGCTCTCGGCCAGCCGGACGAAGTCGGGATTGCGCAGCTCCGAGCCGATCAGCCGCCCGTCGAACACCGTCGACTGGTCGCGGTGGACGTTGCCGAAGGCGCTGTTGTCGAACAGCACGGTGACGAGATTGACGCGGTACTGCACCGCCGTCGCCAGTTCCGCGAGGCCGAACATGAACCCGCCGTCCCCGGTTATCGAGACCACGCACTTGTCCGGGTTGGCGATCTTCACGCCGACCGCGGTCTGGAACCCGAAGCCGAGGCTTTCCTGGTAGCCGCAGGTCACGTATTGGCGCGGCCCGTAGACCGGGAAGGCGTAGCGCGCGGCGAACCCCGCCTGGGTGATTTCCTCGACGAAGAACCCGTCGCGCGGCAGCGCCTCGCGGATCGCCTTCAGGAAGCCCACCTGCGGCTGGATCGCCTCGACCGCGGCTTCGGCCGCCGCCGAGTAGCCGCGGAACTCGTCGGCACGGGATTCGCGCCTGTCGATGGTGGCGCCCAGCTCTTCGATCAGCGCGGCGGTGCCGAGTTTCGCGTCCGTTACGACCCCGGCGTCGGGCCGGACCCGCACGAACTCGGTCGGATCGATGTCGATGCGGACGGTCTTGATGCCCTCCGGCATCCAGCGCCAGCGGAAATGCACGAGTTCCAGCCGGCTTCCGATGCCGATCAGCAGGTCGCATTTGGGCCAGTACTCGTAGGCCGCGCTGGAGAGCAGCCCGTAGGGGCTGTCGTCGCTCACCACGCCCTTGCCGCTGCGGAAGCTGGTGACCGGCGCCTGGATCAGCTCGGCGAGCGCCGCTACCTCATCGGATGCGTGCTGGGCGCCGGCGCCGACGACGATCAGCGGGTTGCGCGCTTCGCGGACCAGCCGGGCGATCTCCCCGATCCGGTCGGTATCCGGGGCCGGCGGCGGGGGGACGGTCCGGTCGACGTCGAGATCGACCCGCGCGGCCTTGCCGAAGACGTCCCATGGCGCCTCGATCGCGGCCGGCCTGACGCGCCCGCCGTGCATCCGCCGGAACGCCTCCGCCACCGCCCGGGGCGCTTCGGTCGCATGGTCGATGCGGTCCGCCCAGCCCGTGAAGCCGCGCAGGGTCGCGAGCTGGTCCGGCAGCTCGTGAAGCTGGCCGCGGCCGCGGCCGATCAGATCGGACATGATGTTGCCGGTCACGCAGAGGACCGGCGCGTTGGCGCCGTAGGCGACGCTGAGCGCGGATGCCGAGTTGAGCACGCCGGGCCCCGGAACCACGGTGTAGACGCCGGTCCGGCCGGTCGACTTGGCATAGCCGTAGGCCAGGTGGCCGGCGCCCTGCTCGTTGCGCGTGGTGACGAAGCGTATCCGGTCGCCTTCGCGGGCCAGCGCGTCGGTGAAGTGGTACATGTGCGCGCCGGGGATGCCGAAAACGGTGTCCACGCCGTGCGACAGGAGCGACTTGGCGATCGCCTCGCCGGCGGTCAGTCTCGGGAGTTCGTTCACTCTATGCCCATTCCGGTATGTTCCCCTTAACCGTACCTTCCCGTCCCGACCGGCGCACCAGCCCCGCGCGACCTTACCCGGGCCCGGCTGTCGCGATATTGTTGGGCCGTCCCCAACGACGAACGGAGCCCGCCCGATGGGTCATTTGCTGAACGGCGCGTGGACCCACGACGACGTGCTGGTGGAGAATGCGAACGGCCTCTACGTCAAGAAGCCGTCGAGATTCCGCAACCGGATCGCCGCCGACGGGTCTTCCGGCTACCCCGCCGAGGCCGGGCGCTATGTGCTCTATTCGTCGGTGTCCTGCCCGTGGGCGCACCGGACCGCGATATTCCGCGTGCTCAAGAAGCTCGAAGGCGCGATCGAGCTGGTCGATACCGAGCAATCGCCCGACCGCCAGGGATGGGCTTTCGTCGACGGCCCGCACACGGTTCCCGGCACCGATCGCCGGGTGAACTACCTGCACGAGATCTACGCGCTGGGCGAGCCCGGCTGCACGACCCGCGTGACGGTGCCGATGCTGTGGGACAGCACGACGGGCACGGTCGTCAGCAACGAGTCCTCCGAGATCGTCCGCATGTTCAACACCGAGTTCGCCGCCGTCGCGGAGCCCACGCCCGACTACTACCCGCCGGCGCTGCGGGACGAGATCGACGCGATGAACCAGAGGGTGCTCACGGGCATCAACAACGCGGTCAACGGCTGCGGGCGCTCGTCGACGCAGGAGGCCTACGAGCGGTCCCTCGACCTCCTGTTCTCGACCCTCGACGCGTTCGACGAGCTTCTGTCGCGCCAGCGCTATCTCTGCGGCGACGTGCAGACCGAGGCCGACTGGCGCTTCTACCCCAACCTGATCCGCTTCGACCCGATTTACTATGTCGGCTACAAGTGCAACCTGCGCCGGCTGGAGGACTATCGTCACCTGTCCAACTATCTGCGCGACCTCTACCGGACGCCGGGGATCGACGGCGTGAGCGACGTCGCCTCGATGAAGCGGCAGGTGTTCTCGCCGGCGGGCCCGATCGGCGCCAACGGTATCGTCCCGCGCGGCCCGGTCGTCGACCTCACCCGGCCGCACGATCGGGACCGGTTCGCCATCGCCGCGTAATCCATACGCAAATCGAACCTTCCGCACCTCAAGGAGAAGTCATGAAGCTTTACTACACCAAGGGTACCTGCTCGTTCGCGCCGCATGTCGGGCTGCGCGAGGCCGGGCTGGATTTCGAGCTCGCGCCGGTCAATCTGCAGGAGAAGAAGCTGGCCGACGGGAGCGACTATCGCGCGGTCAACCCGCGCGGCTACGTGCCCCTGCTGGAGCGCGACGACGGCAGCACGCTGTCGGAGTGCGCGGTGATCCTGCAATGGGTCGGCGACCGGATGCCCGAATCCGGCCTGATCCCCGTGCCGGGAACCGACGCGCGCTACCGGGTGCAGGAATGGTTGAGCTTCGTCGGCGGGGAGCTGCACAAGGGCCTGCCGCCGATCTTCCTGCCGCATATTCCGGACGCCATGCGGCCGATCGCGCGGGCGCGGCTGGAGCTGAGGCTGAACTTCCTGAACGAGTCGCTGGAGGGCAGGGACTGGCTGACGGGCGACCGGTTCACCGTCGCCGACGTCTATTGCGGCGCCATCCTCAACTGGACGAAGCCGGCGAAATACGACCTCGGCCAGCATCCCAACGTGGCGGATTTCTACGAGCGGTTCTGCGCCCGCGACGCCGTGGAGGCGGCGCACGCGGCGGAAGCCTGAGGCTGGCGGGAGGGGAGGACGCAAGGTGGTCCAGCTTCTCGAAAGCGATATCCGGACGCGCGACGTGCTCGGCTGGAAAGGTGTGCACCTGTTCCACTTCCACAGCTCGTCGTGCTCGCAGAAGACACGGATCGTGCTCAACCTGAAGAATGTCGACTGGACGTCGCATCATGTCGACATTTCGAAGAGCGAAAATCTCGTTGAGCGGTATCTCGGCATCAATCCGCGCGGTCTGGTGCCGACCCTGATCGTCGACGGCGAGGTCCATATCGAGAGCAACGACATCGTTTCGCTGCTGGACGCGCGGTTTCCCGAACCGCGCCTGATCCCCGAGGGCCGCGAGGCGGAGATGGCCGGGTTCCTGCGCCACGAGGACGATCTCCATCTCGACCTGCGCACGATCTCCTTCCGCTTCACCCAGCCGCGCGGCCGCGCGCCCAAGTCGGAGGAAGTCCTGGCCGACTACCGCGCCGGGGGCAGCGGGACGGTGCTCGGGAAAACCGATTCGAACAAGGCGGTGGAGATCGAATTCTGGGAACGCATTGCCCGCGACGGCATCACCGACGAGGCCGTCCGGGTTTCGGCCGGGCGCTTCCGCGACTCGTTCGAGGATCTCGACCGCCGGCTGGAGGACGCGCGTTACATCATGGGCGAGCGGTTGAGCATGGCCGACATCGCGTGGTTCATCTACGTCAACCGGCTGATCCGCTGCGGCTATCCGATGGAGCGGCTGCATCCCCGCCTGTTCGCGTGGTTCGGGCCGCTCCGCGCGCGGCCCGAATTCGCCCGCGAGGTCGAGGTCCCGGCCGAAATCCAGAAGGCGGTCGAGGAAAACCAGCGCCGGCAGCGCGAAGCGGGCGAGACCCTGATCGACGTCGCCGGCCTTTGAGACGCGAACCGTTTCGCCGAAATGTAAATTCCGTGGCTGTTCCGGACCGGCGACGGGTTGGAGCATTCTTCGGCCGGGCACGATCGCGGCCGGCTGTCGCCCGGGAGGTCCCCCCTCATCCTGACCCTCTCCCCGCTGGGGAGAGGGGACTCCCCCGCTTCCTTACCTTCTCCCCTCCCGCTTGCGGGAGGGGCCGGGGGAGGGCGGCGACCCGGTACTGACCGCCGCGACCCGGTCAGGTCGGAAAATGCTGTAGTCTCGCGCAATGACGAACCGCATCGTGACCCGGCGAAAGGCGGTGGCCGGTCTGGCGGCCGGCGCGGCGGCCTTGCCTCTCCTGGCGAGCGCCGGCCCGGTGTCCCGCAAGTGCACGCCGAACACGCCCGCGCGGACCGAGGGACCGTACTACACGCCCTCGACGCCGCGCCGCGCCGACCTCCGCGAGCCGGATACCGGCGGCGAACCGACGGTCTTGCAAGGATTTGTGCTCACGCCGGATTGCCGGCCCGTCGCGGGCGCGGCGGTCGACCTTTGGCATTGCGACGAGCGGGGCCGGTACGACAACGAGGGCTTCCGGTATCGCGGGCACCAGCTCGCCGACGCGGGCGGCGCGTTCCGGTTCGAGACGATCCGGCCCGGCCTTTATCCCCGGCGCGCGCCGCATTTCCACGTCAAGGTGCGGGGCGGGGCGACGCGGCTCCTGACGACCCAGCTCTTCTTTCCCGACCGGCCGTACGACAATATCGGCGACCCGATCTATCGCGAAGAGCTTCTGCTGCGGCTGGACCGCGAGGACGGCACCTGGTTGGCGCGGTTCGACTTCGTGCTCGCGCCCGCCTGAGGCGCGGCGCTGGACGGCGCCGCCCCGGACAGCGATAGTCGAGCCATGCGGCACGACGGCGAAAAGGGGCGAAGCGAATGGGCGCGACTCACGTCACGGTAACCGTTCGGAACCCGGCCGACCCGGAGAAATGCTGGGAGGGGCTTTTCCTGGTCGATACGGGCGCGACCGACTCCCTGGTGCCGGGGCCGCATCTGGACGCCATCGGGCTCAAGCCCAGGGGGAAGCGGGTCTACGAACTGGCGGACGGGAGCGAGATCGTCATGGACATCACGGTCGGCGAGATCGAATTCATGGGGGAAACCGTCGGCGGGACGATCCTCTACGGCGCGGCCGACACCGAGCCCCTTCTCGGGGTGACCGCTCTCGAGTCGGTCGGCATCGAGGTCGATCCGGTCAGCCAGCGGCTGGAAAGGCTTCCCGCCGTGCGCCTCAAGGGCGTCCGGGCCGGTGTCGGGTGACGAAGCCGCCGCGCCGGCAGATGTCCCCACTCGTTCCACGACCGGCGGATATGCGGGTCACCCCAGTCACGCAGGACGCACCCAGACCGCCGTGTCGTGATAGACGGCGCCGCCAAAGGGCGGGCCGGGCTCGGCGCTGACCAGCGCGTTTACGCCGAGCCCTTCCTCGAAGGCGGCGTTCGGCCAGATGCTTTCGACGATCGCCACGCCGCGCTGCAAGCCGTCGAACTCCTCGGCGTGGACGACGATGCTGGCCCTCCGGTTGCCGATCCGCACGCGGTCGCCGTCGCTCGCGCCCATCGCCTCCAGGTCCCCGGGATGCAGCTTGACCGTCGGCCGCCCCTCGCGCCCCTGCGAGGTCGGCGTCTCGGTGAAGCTTGAGTTGAGATAGTTCCGGGACGGCGCGGTCACGAGCCGGAAGGGGCGTTCGTCGTCCGCCTCGTCCACGATCGCGAAATGATCGGGAAGCCTGGGCATCCGGTTGGAGTCGCGGCCGACCGCGGACCAGTCCGGGCGGAAGCGGAACCTTCCGTCGGGGTGGCCGAACCCGTCGCGGAAACGCATCCCTTCGGACGGTTTGGCGCAGTCGATCCAGCGCCCGTCCGCCGCCGTCTCCGCGTCGCCGAGCCCGGAGGCCTTGAGCGTCGCGTCGATCATCTCCCATGCCGTCATGCGGAAGCCGGGGTGATCGGCGCCGAGGCGCTGCGCCAGTCCGCACAGGACCTCGTGGTTCGACCGGCATTCGCCGAGCGGCTCGATGACCCGGCGCGCGATCTGGAGATAGGTGTGGCCGCCGGCGGCGTACATGTCGTCATGTTCCAGGAACGTCGTCGCGGGCAGGACGATGTCGGCCATCGCCGCGGTCTCGGTCATGAACTGCTCGTGGACGCATACGAACAGGTCGTCGCGCAGGAACCCTTCGCGCACCTTCGTCGTTTCCGGCGCGACCATCATCGGGTTGGTGTTCTGGACGAACATCGCCTTGACCGGCCGCCGGTCCGTCCCGTCGCGCGGATCGCCGGTCAGGACCGGACCGATGCGCGCCTGGTCGAGCACCCGGGTGGACTTGTCCATCGCGTCGAGGCCGCGGATCAGCGTGAAATCGACCGGGAAGAGGTCGGCGTTCGAATAGAGCGCGCCGCCTCCGCGATGGCGCCACTTGCCGGCGACGGTCGGAATGCAGGTGACGGCGTGCATGCTGGCCGCGCCGTTGCGCGAGCGCGTGAAACCGTAGCCGACCCGCATATAGGCGCGCTCCGTTCGCCCGTAAAGCGCGGCGAAATCCTCGATTTCGGCGGCGGAGAGGCCCGTGATCTCGGCGGCCCAGCCCGGCCCGCGGGATTGCAGATGGGCCTCCAGCTCGGCCGGGCAGTCGGCGTATTCCTCCATGAAATCCCGGTCGGCGTAACCGTCGCGGAACAGGACGTGCATGACGGCGCTGGCGAGGGCCCCATCGGTTCCGGGCCTGAGCGCCAGGTGCAAGTCCGCCTGTTCGGCCGTGCCGGTGCGGTAGGGATCGACGACGACCAGCTTCGCGTCCCGGCTTCTGCGCGCCCGCGCGATATGGGTCATCACGTTGACCTGGGTGTTCACCGGATTGCCGCCCCAGACCACGATCAGGTCGGCGTCCTGCATTTCCCGCGAGTCGGTGCCGTACTTGACGCCTACCCCGGCGCGCCACCCGGCATCGGCCAGCGCGACGCAAAAGGTGGAATGCTGGCGCGCATAGCGCATGGCGTGGCGCAGCCGGTCGATGCCGTCGCGCTGCACGAGCCCCATCGTGCCGGCGTAGAAATAGGGCCAGACGGCTTCGCCGCCCCACTCGTCGGCCACGGTCTTCAACCGGTCCGCGACCTCGTCCAGCGCCTCGTCCCAGCCGATCGGAGCGAACGCCTCGATGCCCGTGCCCTTGCCGCCGACGCGCCGCAGCGGCGTCGTCAGGCGGGCCGGGTGATGCACCCGCTCGGCGTAGCGGGCGACTTTCGCGCAGACCACGCCGGCGGTGTAGGGGTTGCTCTTCGCGCCGTGGACGCGGCCGACGGTCCGCGCGTCGAGCCGTTCGACGTCCAGCGCGCAGGCGCTCGGGCAATCGTGCGGGCAGGTCGAGGGAACGATCTCTGGCGCGGCGTCGAGCGGCATCGCGCGGGTCTCCCGGCGGCGGCGCGGAATGCGGAATCTAGGTGTGTCCGCCCGGCCGGGCAACACAGGCGATGCGGAGCTTCCCCAAGATTGACACCGAGTCGGGCGTCGGGCACCGTTTCGATTGCATAGCCCAACGGAAATGCCCCAAAGGAGGAAGGAATGAGACTAGCGCTCACAGTCGCGACGGTCGCCGGTGCCGCGTGCCTCGCGGCAACCGTCGCCACGGCCGCGGAAACCAGTTTCAAGGCCGGCTACTTCATCAGCAACAAGCAGTCGCTCACCCGCCAGGCTTTCGATGCGTTCGTCGCCAAGGTCAACGCCGACGGCAAGGGGCTGATCCAGATCGGGCAGGTGGTGGGACCGGAAGCCATTCCGTCGCGCCAGCTCGGCAACGCGGTGAAGACCGGGCTGCTCGACCTCGCCGGCACGCCGCCGGCCTACATGGCGAACCTGGTCAAGCTCGCCACCGGGTTCACGCCGACCACCAAGTCGGCGCCCGAGATGCGCAAGAACGGCGCCTGGGACATCTTCAAGGACCTGTTCGCCAAGCAGGCCAACATGCACCTCCTGTCGATGTACGGCGGCGATATCGTTTTCCACATCTACTCCAACAAGGAGATCAAGTCGCTGGCCGACTTCAAGGGCCTCAAGATGCGCACGTCGAACACCTACAAGGCGTTCTTCGACGCGCTCGGGGCGCGCACCCTGAACATGCCGCGGCGCGAGATCTTCACCTCCATGGAGCGCGGCGCGGTCGACGCCTATGCAAACCTCGACAGCGAGGTGATGGCGCTGGGCTGGTTCGAGGTGTCGAAGTACAAGCTGCTGCCGGGCTTCTACCACCCGATCATCGTGGTCGGCGTCAACATCGGCAAATGGAACAAGCTGAACGCGAAGCAGCGGGACGTGCTGACCAAGACCGGCCTCTATCTGGAGAACGAGCTTTCCGCCGACCTCGGCAGGAAAGATCGGGCGATCGGAGAAAGGCTGATCAGCGAGAAGGGGATGAAGCTGCTCAAGCTGTCCGACGCCGACACCAAGAAGTTCCTCGATATCGCCTACACCGCGCAATGGGACGTGGTGGAGAAGCGCGATCCGGTCGTCGGCAAGAAGCTGCGCGCCCTGATCGGCAAGTAACGTCGCGGACGGGGCGGCGGCGCGCGGGCATTCCGGGCCGCGCTCCGCCGCCAACCGCGTTGGGGCGGTCGGATGTGGAAAACCGGCGGTCTGTTTGACCGGCTGCTCGGCCTGACCGGGGCCCTGCCCGGCGTGATCGTGGCCCTGCTCGCGGTCGGCGTCGCCGCCGAGGTGGTGGCGCGCAACCTCGGCCTGTCCGGTTTCTACTGGATGCTGGAGGCCGTCGAATACGGGTTGCTGACGCTGACCATGGTGGGCGCGGCCTATGTGCTGAGCATCGGGCGCCACGTCACCGTCGACCTCGTGCTCTCCGCGTTGCCGCCCGGCGTCTACCGTTACTTCCGGATCGGCATCAACCTCGTCATCGTCGTGGCGGCGGCGGTTATCGTCTATTACGGCGCGATCACCACCCACCTCGCCTGGGTCGAGGATTCCACGCTCTACAAATCGTTCGACATCAAGGAATGGATCCCGATGGCGGTGGTGCCGGGCGGGATGGCTCTGTTCCTGATCGAGGCGGTGCGCCAGCTGGTTCGCTCTCTCGGCCCGGATGCCGGCGAAACGGCACCGCGCGGCGAGCGGCCGGAGGCGTTCTGAACGATGGAGTGGTACTGGGCGCTCCTGTTCCTGCTGGGCATGGTGCTGGTGCCGATGTTCCTCGGCGTGCCGGTCGCGATCGCCTTCCTCTCCGCCAATATCATCGGCGCGTTCCTGTTCCTCGGCGGCGGGGCGGGGCTGATCCAGCTCGAGCGCAACGTGGTCGACGGGCTGGTGCGTTTCGCCCTGGCGCCGGTCGCCATGTTCATCCTGATGGGCGAGATCCTTTTCCATACCGGCGTGGCGATACGCGCCATCGACGCGGTCGACCGGCTGATCGCCCGGGTGCCGGGAAGGCTGTCGCTGGTGGCGGTGGCGGGCGGCACGGTGTTCTCGACTCTGTCGGGCTCCAGCATGGCCAATACGGCGCTGCTCGGCACCACGCTGATGCCCGAGATGCGCCGCCGCGGCTACCACAACTCGATGGCGATGGGTCCGATCCTCGGCACCGGCGGGATCGCCATGCTGATCCCGCCGTCGAGCCTAGCGGTGCTGTTGGGCAGCCTGTCGGGGATCTCGATCGCCGCCATCCTGATCGCCGGCGCGATTCCCGGGCTGATCATGGCCGCGGTCCACTTCTCCTACGTGATGATCCGCTGCCGGCTCAACCCCGCGCTCGCCCCGCGCTACGACATGCCGGACGTGAGCGCATGGCAGCGCGTCCGCCCGGTGCTGATCTACGTGGTGCCGCTGCTCGGCCTGTTCGCGGTGGTCGTCGGCAGCATCCTTGTCGGCGTGGCCACCCCGACCGAATCCGCTTCGCTCGGCGCGATCGGGGCGGTGTTGGCGGCCGCCTGCTACCGCTCGCTTACCTGGAAGGGTCTCTGGACCGCCATGGTCGAGACCGGAAAGCTCGCGGTGATGATCTATTTCATCATCGCGGCATCGCTCACCTTCTCGCAGATACTGTCGTTCTCCGGCGCGACGACCGGGCTTCTCTCGCTGATCCAGCAGATCGACCCGACGCCGCTCTCCCTCCTGATCGCGATGATGGCGCTGATGCTGCTGATGGGCTGCTTCATGGACCCGGTCAGCATCATGCTGATCACGCTGCCGTTCTTCATCCCGCTGGCCGAGCTGATCCGCATCGACCTGATCTGGTTCGGGGTGCTGATGCTGCTGGCGCTCGAGATCGGCCAGACCACCCCGCCCTTCGGCATGCTGCTGTTCGTGATGCGCGGCGTCGCCCCGCCCGAGACCACGATGGGCCAGATCTACGCCGCGGTCGCGCCCTTCGTGTTGCTCGAGGTCGGCATCCTTGCCTTTCTGATGGCGGTGCCCGCCGCCGTAACCTGGCTGCCGCAACTCATGGCCGGATAGGCGGACGGCGGTTGCCAGCGCAGGTCCCGGCGGGCAACCTTCCGGCAATAGACGACCTCATCGGCGGAGCGGATTTCAATGCAACTCGAGGACAAGGTCGCCGTCGTTACCGGCGCGGCCTCCGGCTTCGGCGAAGCCATCGCCCGGCGCTATGCCCGGGAGGGCGCCCGTGTCGTCATAGCCGACCTGAACGACCAGACGGGAGGCAGGATCGCGGACGAGATCGGCGGCGCCTATGTCCATGCCGACGTTTCCGACCGGGACGACGTGCGCGCGACGGTGCGGACGGCGGTCGACCGCTACGGCCGGCTCGACACGATGGTCAACAATGCCGGCGTCACCCATGTCAACCGGCCGATGCTGGAGGTGGGCGAAGAGGAGTTCGACCGCATCTTCGAGGTCAACGTCAAGGCGATCTATCTGGCGGCGATCGAGGTCGTGCCGCTGATGCGCGAGCAGGGCGGCGGCTGCATTATCAACACGGCATCGACGGCGGGGCTCCGCCCGCGCCCCGGCCTCACCTGGTACAACGCGTCCAAGGGCGCGGCGATCACGATGACCAAGTCCATGGCCGCCGAGCTCGGGCCTGACAATATCCGGGTCAACGCGCTTTGCCCGGTCGCGGGAGACACGCCGCTGTTGCCGTCCTTCCTGGGCGCCAATACCCGGGAGGCCTTCGAGGCGACGGTGCCCCTCGGCCGCCTCTCGACATCGGAGGACGTCGCCAAGGCGGCGCTGTGGCTGGCGAGCGACGAGGCGAGCTTCATCACCGGGGTCGCGCTCGAGGTGGACGGAGGCCGCTGCGTCTAGCGGCGACGGAGCCAGGCCGAAACGACGGAGGAGAGGGCATATGATCGAGACCAAGGGCGTGGTGCACTTCACGATTCCGGTCACCGATCCGGAGCGGAGCGAGAAGTTCTACCGAGAAGTGCTCGGGCTGGAGACCATTCAGGTGGTGCCGCCGATCGGGATGGTGTTCATGAAATCGGGCGAAGACCATGTCATCCTGACGCGCAGCAAGACGCCGGTCGATCCCAACCCCGGCAAGGAGTTCCTGATCCATCACGCGTTCCGGGTCGAGCTCGACGCCTATGACGACGCCAAGCGGCAACTCGCCGAGCAGGGCATCGAGATCATCTTCGAGGAGGAACGGCACGAGGGCGTGTTCCACGGCCGCCAGTGCTATTTCCACGACCCGGACCGCAACGTGCTCGAGATCATCGCGCTCGAGAAGATCGGCGAGGGCTTCGGCGACGCCGCGCGGCAACCCGGTTTTTCGCCGTTCTCTTCGGAAGAGGCCGGCTAGGCCCCGGGACGGTCGGCGGACATGGGCGGCAAGCTGCGGGACAGGGTCGTCATCGTCGTGGGCGCGGGCTCGGTCGGGCCCGGCTGGGGCAACGGCAAGGCGGCGGCGGTCCTGTTCGCGCGCGAAGGGGCGAAGGTTCTGGCGGTCGACATCGACGCGGACGCCGCCGAGGAGACGGCCGGCATCGTCGCCGGCGAGGGCGGCATTGCCGAGACCTTCGTCGCGGATGTCAGCCGGGCGGACCGGGTCGATGCGATGGTGGAAGCCTGCCTGGACCGGTTCGGTCGGATCGACGTGCTGCACAACAATGTCGGGATCGTCGCGCCCAAACCGACCGTCGAGGTCGACGACGCGGAATGGGATCGGATTGCCGCGGTCAACCTGAAGAGCATGTTCCTGACCTGCCGCGCGGTGCTGCCGGCGATGGAACGGAACGAATACCGCGTCGACGCCGAAGGCCGCAGAATCGGCCGGGGCGCCATCGTCAATATCTCGTCTGTCTCCGGCATCCGCTGGACCGGCGTTCCCTACGTCACCTACTCGGTCACCAAGGGCGCCGTCCTGCCGCTGACCCGGTCGATCGCGCTGGAATACGCGGAGAAGGGCATCCGCGCCAACGCGATCCTGCCGGGTTTGATGAACACCCCGATGATCGTCGAGCCCCTGAAGGAGGCCTATGGCGGGGGCGATGTCGGCCGGATGGTCGAGGCTCGCGACGCGCAATGCCCCACCGGCTATATGGGCGACGGCTGGGACGTCGCCCACGCCGCACTGTTCCTCGCCAGCGACGACGCCCGTTACGTCACCGGAGCCGAGCTGGTGGTGGATGGGGGGATCAGCGCCAAGCTTGTGTAACGACGTCCGAAAACGCCGCCATCGGACCCTCCGTTTCGTCTGAGCATCGCACTCAGGAATCAAACAGCGGCCACGAGCATGATCTCGACCTGCGTGCCCGGCGTCAATTCGACACCGACGGCGGCGCGCGCGGGCAGACAGGCGGGGTCGAGCCAGGCCATCCAGACCTCGTTCATCGCGTCCTTCTGCGAAAGATCGGCCATATAGACCGTCGCGGACAGAATGCGCGACTTATCGGTGCCCGCTTCCGCAAGAAAGCCGTCGATCTGCGCGAGGACTTGCTCGGTCTGGCCCTTGACGTCCGCTGTCTTGTCCTGGGCGACGATGCCCGAAAGATAGGCCAGGCCGCCATGCACAACCGCGCGGGCGTTCCAGGCGCCCGGCTTTATTCTGTCGATGGTCATCGCTCGCTCCTTTCCAGCGCCCTTGCAATCGATGGTAGCCAACATCGGCCCGGATGGCGAACGCGGGTCGGCAGAATCGATACCGAACGCCGACATGCCGGGTTCGTCGCCGTCCTCGTCGTCCTTTTCGATCTTTGCCCTGGCGATGGCTCCTATCCGGTTACGCTCACGCGATCGGATTTGTTCGGCCAGACGGCGATCTCGCGCTGTACACGATGGCCGCCGTGTGGGATGACTCTGACGTCGTTCTGCAACCGGTTTGTCCCAAATGCAGTTCCCCCGAAACAGCACGAGCCGGCAGTAAGGATCGTTGAACGCGCCGAGAAGAAACTCCGCGGCCCGCTACGTCAACGACCTGAGGCGATACGGGTTTAGCCAATCCCAGTTCTACAGCCTGCGCGGTACCGTCGTTCCGCTGGGCCTGGCGATCGTCTTTCTGGCGACGGTCAGCCTTCTCGTCGCCGGGTCTCACAGCGCCTTTGGCGAGGACTGGCTGATTGTCGCCATCGGGGCGGTGATCGGCGGCTACATGGCGCTGAATATCGGCGCCAATGACGTAGCCAACAACATGGGCCCGGCCGTCGGCGGCAAGGTTCTGACGGTTACGGCCGCCATTCTGATCGCTGCGGTGTGCGAGGCCGCGGGCGCCATGCTCGCCGGCGGCGATGTCGTCAAAACGATCTCCAAAGGGATTATCGCGCCGGGCGACGAAGTCGGCGTCGGCGCATTCAGAGACTTGATGCTGAGCGCGCTGTTCGCAGCTGCCCTGTGGATAAACCTGGCGACCGTGCTGAATGTCCCGGTTTCGACGACGCACTCGATTGTCGGGGGTGTGCTCGGCGCCGGTGTCGCTGCCGCGGGTCCCGGGTTGGTCAACTGGATAACGATGGCGAACATTGCCGCCAGCTGGGTGATTTCGCCTGTCGTCGGTGCGGTCATAGCTGCCGCATTTCTATACTTCATCAAAGTCCGTGTGCTGAACGTGGAGAACCGGCTGGAAGCCGCCAACAAATGGGTGCCCCTCCTGATCGCGACGATGGCCGCGGCGTTCGCCGCCTACATGGCGATGAAGGGGCTGAAGAAAGTCTGGACGCCCTCCGGCGTCGAAATCATCCTGTTTTCCGGCGGCTCGTTCCTGGTCGCGTACGTGTTGTCGCGTCCCTTTATCGCCAAGCGCGTCGACCGTCTGGAAAACCGCAAGAAGGACATTTACAGCCTGTTCGATGTGCCTCTGATCGGGGGCGTCGCGCTGCTGTCTTTTGCCCATGGCGCCAACGACGTTGCCAACGCCGTCGGCCCATTGGCCGCCCTCGTTTCGACGGTCGGCGAGCAAGGGGAAATTGCGGGCAAGGTAACGATACCGCTCTGGGTCATGGCAGTGGGGGCATTCGGAATTGCCCTTGGCCTGGGCCTTTTCGGGCCGAGGCTGATCACCGTTGTCGGAGAGAAGATAACGCGCCTGAATTCGCCCAGAGCCTATTGCGTCGCGCTGTCCGCAGCTATCACCGTCCTGATCGCGACGACATTGGGCCTTCCCGTAAGTTCGACCCATATCGCCCTTGGCGCGATCTTCGGCGTCGGATTCCTGCGTGAAGTTCTCGAGAACCCGAACAGGCGAAAACTGCGGCCGGGGCACAAGCTGAATGCGACATCCAACGATGCCTTCAACAGCAGGGGCTTTCGTTCCGTCCGCCGGCTGGTGCGGCGCCGGTACGTTTTCTCGATTGCCGCTGCCTGGGTGATTACGGTACCCGCTTCGGCGGCGCTCGCGGCTACGATCTACGGGCTGTTGCAGATTCTCTGATCCAAGGCTTCAGCCGTTCGAATTGATCGATGAGAAACAGATAGTCCTCGCTGTAGGCTACGCGGGCCGAATGTTCGATCAGCGCCCAATGGCGCTGTCGCTTTTCCATTTCCGGCCACTCGTCGGTTTGCTCGGTTACGAGGAACGGATAATAAGTCACGGGAACGCGAACCTTTTCGCGTTCGACCTGTTTCGTGATTGTGACGGTGAAGGGATAGTCCTCAAGCACGATCCCTCGTACCCCCGCTTCCTCATATCCCTCGCGGCAACATGTTTCTACGTGGGTTTCGTCCGATTTCTGTCTGCCTTTCGGCAATATCCACCGTCCCCGGGTTTGCGATGTGACGAATAGCAGGGCGACCGCTTCGCCCCGCATATCGAAGGGGATGATGCCAATTCTGTGCATGCCCGCCTCTGCGGATTTCAGTACGCCGCGTCGTGTCAGCTTAACCGGTTTCGACACACGCGCTACCGAGAGGGCAACCGGCCGGTTGTCGGGTCGCACATTCGAAAAACCGTCGTACCCCGCACCGTCATCCCATGATAGAAGACCGTGCTCTTCGTTCCAGCCCTGCTGGACCGGACTTGTCCTCGATGTCGGATCGTCGGCTACTTTGCCGCGGCCCGGTCGCGCAGGCATCGACACGGACCCGCTGCGCGCGGTCATTCTCCCCGGTAACGGAACGCGAAGGCCTCGCCCTCGGGCACGATGCGCCCGGCGCTCGGGTTGGGGAAATGCGACGGCAGGACGGTGACGTTCGTATCGGCGTAGCGGTCGAGAAAGGCCTTCCGTGTCTCTCGCGCGGCCGCCCGGTCGGCGCAGGCGATCGTGCTCCAGTCCGGGATGTGGCACTGGATCATGTGGTGCATCAGATCGCCGCAGATCAGCGCCTCCTCGCCGCCCGACGCGATGCGAAGGCCGACCTGGCCCGGGGTGTGGCCGGGAAGCGGCGCGAGCGTTATGCCGTCCTCGATCTGGTGGTCCATCTCCACCAGCAGCTCGCGCTTCGCCTCGAGGATGGGGATCACGCTGTCGGCGACATAGTCGCCGGTCCGGGTCATCAGCCCCCGTTCCGACTGGGACAGCCAGTATTCGAGCTCGGTGCGAGCGAAGATGTATCTGGCGTTGGGGAAGGTCGGCACCCAGCGGCCGTCCTCCAGCCTGGTGTTCCAGCCGACATGATCGACATGCAGATGGGTGCAAAGGACGAAATCGATGTCTTCCGGTCGGGTGCCGGTCGCGAGGAAGCGGTCCATCCAGGGGAACTCGGCGTCGTCGAAGAACTCCCGGTTGCGCGGCTTGCTATTGCCGACGCAGCTGTCGACCAGGATGGTGTGGCGGGGCGTCCTGATCAGGAAGGCCTGGATCGCGATCACGACCAGCCCGCTGTCGGGCCGGTAATGGCGCGGCACCATCCATCCCGCGTGCGGCGCGACCGCGGCCTCGTCCCAGTCGGGAAAAAACGCTTTGGCTTCCAGCAGGGGCATTTCCATCTCGACGATCCGGGTGAGGCTTACGTCGCCGAAGGTGAAGTCGTACATGGCCGGCCTCCCTTACCGTTCGCACCGCATCTCCGCGATGCGCTTGTGGACCGCGATCAGGAACTTGTCCGCCTGGCCCGGCACGTCGATCGGGTCGCCGAACGCGATCTTGTTGCGCTGCTGAGCCTCGACCATCGGGATGTCTTCGGTCCGGATCGTGGTCTCCTGCTCGCGCCGCATGTCCTCGTCGTTGGGATACCCGCCGTCCAGCGCGAAGTCGCGGGTAAAGGCGAAGAAATAGTGGCTCGACGTCTCGGTCTCCGGCGTCATGATGTGGTCGTGGTTGATGAGGATCCGGTTCTCCCGGTTCTCCATCGCCAGCTCGATGTTGATCGTGTTCGTCGGCCGCCAGTTCTGCGAGGTGGTCCGCGTGACCGGTTCGGTGAAACCGCCCCAGGCAGCTGCCATCGGCCCCAGCGCGACGTTCTTCAGCACCCGCCGGCTGTGAACCGAGCCGGGGTTCGTCCAGGTCTCCATTTCCTGGCGGACGGTGTCGGTCTCCCCCCGCTGACCGGCGCGGGAGCCGAAGCTGCCGGCATGGAGGAAATCGGCGTGGCTGACGTCCAGCAGGTTGTCGGCCATGAGCTGGTCGTTGGCGTTGGCGTGGAACCGGCTGAGAATCGACGAGCGGTCGTCGGCCACCAGCCATGGCATCTCCGGAATCTCCGCCGGATCGGCCCGGGACGGATCGCCAAGCCAGGCCCAGACGAACCCCTCCCGCGCCGCGACCGGGTAGCTCTCGATCCGCGCGTTGCGCGACACCGTTTCCTGGTGCGGGACGTGGACGCAGCGCCCGTCGGCTGCCATGACCCAGCCGTGATAGCCGCACATGATCTCGTCGCCGATCACCCGGCCCATCGACAGCGGCGCCTGGCGGTGCGGACAGCGGTCCTCCAGCGCCACCAAAGTGCCCGACTTCGCGGTCTGGAACAGGACGATCGGCCGGTTGCAAATCACCCGTCCGATCGGCCGGCTCGATATTTCGGAAGCAAGAGCGACGCAGTACCAGACGTTTTCCAAGAACATGCCGCGACCCTGTCTCCGGGCTCCGCCCGGCAATCGTTGTCGTGATAGTTTAGCCGCCGGGAGCGGGGAGGGGCCATGCTGACGCTGTACCACCAGGGAAGCTCGGTTTGCGCGGCCAAGGTGCGGATCGTGCTCCATGAGAAGCGGGCGGAGTGGACGGGCGAGATCGTGGACGTGCTGAGGGGCGAGCAGTTTCAGGACTGGTATCTGGCGCTCAACCCCAACGCGGTCGTGCCCACCTTGGTCGACGACGGCCGGCCGATCGTCGAATCGACGGTGATCTGCGAGTATCTCGACGACATCCTGCCCGCCCCGCCGCTCAGATCCGCCGACGCCTACGACCTGGCCGCGATGCGTATCTGGACCAAGCGGATCGACGAGCGGCTGCACCCGATGACCAGCGTGCTGACCTATTCGGCCTCGCACCGGCACACCATCCTCGACAACAACACGCCGGAGCAGGTCGAGGCGATCATCGAGGAGACCCGCGACCCGGTGAAGCGCCAGCGCAAGCGCGAATGGATCGAGCTCGGGATCGAAGCGCCCAGCGCGCGCGCCGCCGTCGCGGAGTTCGAGAAGACGCTGGCCGACATGGAAGCAGCTCTCTCGCGCACCCCGTGGCTCGCCGGCGACGCCTATTCTCTCGCCGATGTCGGCATGACGCCCTACGTCAACCGGTTGTCGATGATGGGTATGGAAGGCTTC
The DNA here is from genome assembly GCA_022823775.1 of Defluviicoccus sp. GTDB lineage: Bacteria > Pseudomonadota > Alphaproteobacteria > MPNO01 > MPNO01 > MPNO01. Next base: position 30,489 of record JAJEHI010000036.1, read on the forward strand.
TGGAACGGCCGGCCCAACGTCGAGGGCTGGTTCGCGCGGGTGCGCGACCGCGCGAGCTTCCTGCCCGCACTGATCGACGCGGTTCCCGACGATCTGACCGCTTCGCTCGCCACCTACGGCGCCCGGAGCTGGCCCAGGGTCGAGGAGATGCTGGAGACCCTTCGCGCGGACTGAACGGCCCCGCCCTATGGCGAGCCGCGAAAGGCGTCGATTCCGAGTTCGGCGCGCAGATCCGCGGTCCCGGCTTCCTTGGCGGGCTCCAGCGGAATCCCCGTCGCGTCGGCGACACGATCCAGCGCCGAATAATTGGCTATGACCGCGGCCGCGTCGACGAGCGCGGCGTCGCCCAGGGCATTCCGCAGGCGTTTCCGGACATCGGTCAGCGGCGTCCCGTCGTCGGCCAGCGTCGCCTCGGCGAAAGCCTTCAGCAGGCTGCCATGCGGGATGCCGCCGTCTCCCGCTTCCTCGTCGACGATGGCGTTGAGATCGACCGCGTCTCCCGTTGCTCTGGCGCTCGCACGGAGCATCTCGGCATGGGTGACGGTTCAGTAGAAGCACCCGTTAACGGCGGAAACGCGTCCCGCGATCAGCTCCATCTGGGCGCGGTCGATGGCCCGGTGCCGGCCCGCGACATCCGCGATCAGCCGCCCCGGGAGATATTGCGCGTCGACCATGTCGAACAGCCCCGACGCCTCGCGGGGAACCAGGCTGAGCGCGCGCCGGACGAACGTGGGGTCCGGCGAGACATAGACGTTGTCGAGGCACGCTTCCGCCGCCGTCCGGTCTTCCGGCGCCAGCATGGGTACCCAGGCCGTTCCGGACTTCGCGCCCGCCGGCCGCGCCCTCGAAGGTTCGCCCGGTTCGGGTTCGGGCAAGGGGTGCGGGGCGACACCGATCGCGCGGCAGAACATGTCGACCGCGATCGTCGTCGCCGTTACGCCGACGGTCTCGACGAACTCGGCATCGCCGATACCGCTTTGCCGCGCGCGTTCGAACCAGGCGTGGGTCAGACGGCCGGGGTCCGTGGCGACCCGGTGAACGACCTCCACGAGGTTTTCGGGCAGATCGGTCGCCGCCCGGTGGGATCCCTCCACGGCATACGGGGACAGCGCGGCCTTGCATTCCGCGCAATAAGCGCAGTCCCGGGCCGCTCTCGTCTCGGCGGCGATCGCGAGGCGGCGCTCCGCCCGGAACCATGTGCCGGCCCGCGCAAGCCTCAGCCATGCGCGCTCGTGGGCGGCGGCCAGATCCTCGCGGACGACGACGTCCGCGGCGTCGTAGGAGAGCAGGCCCATACAGGCGATCCCGATCGGACGGCTCCCAGAATACCCTGTATCCGCCGTGCAGCGGAGCGCTATCGGCACTACTATCGCCGCCATGACTGTCGAGATCGTTCCGCTGTCGCCCGACATGGGCGCCGAAATCCGGGGCGTGGACCTTTCGCGCCCGCTCGATTCCGCGGTCGCATCCGTCCTGCGCACGGCCTGGCTGGATTACGTGGTGCTGGTCTTTCGCGGCCAGACGCTCGACGACGAAGCGCTCAGGCGGAGCGCCGACTGGCTGGGCGAACCGTCGGATATCTCGATGCCGGTCGACCGGCGCGGAGACGACGATGCCTCGATCGCGTTGATCTCGAACATCCGCGATGAGACCGGGAATCCCATCGGGGCGCTCGGCGACGGCGACATGTGGTTCCACCACGACAACAGCTTCACCGCGGCGCCCGACAAGGCGACGTGGCTCTACGCCGTCGAGCTGCCCGGAAGCGGCGGGAACACCCTGTTCGGCAACTGCTACCGCGCCTACGAGGCGCTGCCCGAGCGGCTGCGCCGGTCGCTGGCCGGAAGAAAGGTTCTTCAGGTCTACGACTACACGCTCAAGGAGCGGCCCGACATCGCGGACCTCGACGGGGTCCCGCATTTCTGGCAGCCGGCGGTGATCGTCCATCCGGCGACGCGGAAGAAGGCGCTCTATGTCGACCGGCTGATGACCGCGGCTGTCGAAGGCTACGGGCGGGCGGAGAGCGAAGCGCTGATCGAGGAGGTCTGCGCCCATGTCGAGCGGGTCGACTACGAGCATGTCTGGCGGGCGGGCGACTATGTGATCTGGGACAACCGCTGCTCGGTGCATGCGCGCACCGATTTTCCCGCCGACCGGCGCCGCCTGCTGAAACGCGGCAAGGTCGGGGGCGAGCCGCTGCTGGCGGACGTTCCGCCGTCGCGGGACGCTCACTGATCGGCGCGGATCGCCGGCAGGACGCGCTCCCCGAAGAGCTCCACCGTCCCCGCCGGGTCCGACGCGACGCTGACGGTGAACATGACACGCTTCAGCCCCGCCGCCCTGGCGGCGCGCAGTTGATCGAGGCATTGCTCCGGGGTGCCGTAAATCGCGAAGCGTCCCGCCAGGTAATCGAACAGCCCGAGCTCGTCGACCAGCCGCGCATCGGCCTCTCCCGGCCGGGTGCTGTAGCGCCTGCGCAGCTCCCGGACCGGCTCGTGGTATTCCGCCGGCACTCCGCGCTCCGCGAGATCGTCGCCCGAGAGAATGTAGCCGCCCGCCATGAAGGCCAGGATCGCGCCCGCCCGCCGCCTCGCGGCGTCGCCGTCCCGGTTGCAGTCGAGGCTGGCGATCTGCCACGTCTCGACCGCGCCCGCGCCGCGTCCGCTATCCCGCGCGCCTTCGGCGACCAGGGCTTCGGAGTAGCGGAGATTGTCCGGGGCTATGCCGAAATTGACGAAGGCGCCGTCGGCGATCCTGCCCGCCAGTCCGAGGGTCCTCCGGCCTGAAGCGGCCAGGAAGACGCGTACGCCGCCGCGCGCCCAGGGAATATGGGCTTCCGCGCCGCCGAGCGATGCCGGCTCTCCGGACGTCAGCGTCTTTACGAAGCGTATCCCGTCGTCGAGCCCGGCCAGATCGGAGCTGGGCAATCCCAGATTCCGCGTACCGCTGTGTCCCGCGCCCAGCCCCAGCACGACGCGGTCCGGGGCAAGCAGCTCCAGCGACGAGACGGCGGCGGCCGAAACCGCCGGATGGCGCGACGACAGGTTGGTGACGCAGAGAGCTATCCGCGCCTTCCGCACGTCGCGGGCGACGATCGTGGCGGCGACCCACGGGTCCATCGCGTTGCCCGGCGTATCGGCGATGCCGATCGCGTCATAGCCCCAACGGTCGGCGGCTTCCGCCATCCGCCCGGTCAGCTCGGGCGTGTAGGGCCAGAAGAAGAATCCGATCTCCATCTTCGGGGTCCTCGATCGGTGGAGGGTCCGGAAAGCCCGCCCGGCCCGAAGCTTGTCGTCGCTCCTCGGTTCGCGCGGGCCCTGGACCCATCCTACCATTCCACGGGTTCCGGCCGCGCGGCGCACCCGAATTGCCCTTGGCTTTTGACGCCAAAGACTGCACGATCCAAGAGCAAGTGACCGGATGCGAGCGGCAAATTCAGGCCAAGTAACGGATCGTCGACAGGGGTATCCAGGCTTAACGATTACATGATGCCCGGGAACGTGTTTTCGAAGTGGGCCGGTTAAGGACAAGAAGACGATGGATCTGACCGTCGAACGGCACGACAACGTCTTGTCCGTGGGAGTAAAAGGGCGGCTGGACTGGTCCAACTCCGAAGCGTTCAGGGATGCGCTCGGGGATACGATCGAGGACACCGACCGAGCGGTGATCATGGATTTCGGCGAGCTGGACTTTATCGGCAGCTCCGGGCTCCGCGTTATCCTCGTGACCGCCAGGTTGCTGGTCGAACGCGACGCGACGCTGTTGCTGTGCGGCCTCTCGGATCCGGTTCGGGAGGTATTCAGGATTACCGGTTTCGAGCGGCTTCTTCCGATACACGAGACCCTGGCCGAGGCGCGCGCGTCTCTTGGCGCCTGATCCGGCGAGGGCGGCCGGCCGTTCCGATAATTTCTTGGTCCCGCGCGGGCGGAACGGGTAGTCTCCCAATACGGCGATCCGAACGGCAAGACCGGCTCTCGCCGGTGGAAATGCGGGAGAATGCGCGATGGCGTACACACTCGAACGATTTTGCGAAGACTGCCGGACGGCGCTGGACGCCGATGACGGCGATGGCGGGCGCGAGGCGGTGCGCGCCAATCTGGGACGGCTGCTGGCCAACGAGGACTTCGTCGCCGCCCATTGCGGACCGGACGCGGAACGCGGCGTCCACCGGCTCTACGAGGATCCCGATCTCGGCTTCGTGGTGCTGGCCCATATCTACGAAAAGGGCGTCGAATCCCCGCCGCACGATCACGGCCCGTCCTGGGCGATCTACGGTCAGGCGGTCGAGCACACCGACATGACGGTATGGCGGGAAACCGGCGTGGCGCCGGGCGGGTCCGAGCCCATCGTGGAACCGGCGGAGCGCTACCGGCTCGATCCCGGCATGGTCGGCGTCTTCCATCCGAACGACGTCCACTCGATCGCGTTCCCCGACGGGGCGCGCTTCGTCCGGGTGACCGGCACCGATCTCGACAAGGTGGTTCAGCGCCGCTTCAACCTCAGGGAAAACACCGTCGACGGCGACAGGCCGGTGCCGGCTCCGGCCGACGCCTGATCCGCGCGAAGGAGGGAAGGCCGCGATGAATCCAGCCCGGCAGACCCCGTTCAGGGCACCCGTCGTCGAGCGATTGGCGGTCCGGGTGGTGGTCGATTCGCACTACGAGCGGTTCCTGCCGCCGGCCGAGCACGATCACGTCGCCATCGAGCATGTCGGAAGCATTCCCGGGCGGCCCATGTCCACCCTGGCCGGCGAATGGGGGCTCGCTCTCCACCTGGAGTCGCGCGCCGACGGGGCGAAGGCGGAATACATGCTGGACTTCGGCTATACGCCCGACATCCTCAACCGCAACGTCTCCCTGCTCGATATCGACCCGGCCCGGCTCGACGGGCTGATCCTGAGCCACGGCCACCGCGACCATTACGGCGGGCTGGACGGGTTCGTGACCCAGCACCGCAGAACGATGAAGGACGACCTCTCGCTCTTCGTCGGGGCGGAGGAAGCCTTCTCCGTCCGCTGGGTGCCGGCGGGACCGCCCAAGCCCGGCGCCAAGCGGGAATTCGTTTGCTGGGGCGCGCCCGACCGGACGAGCCTGGTGTCGCAGAACGTGGTGCCGGTCTGCTGCCCGCATCCGCATGCGCTGCCGGGGCCGTTCACCACCGGCTACATCGCCCGCGATACCTTCGAGGAGGTCACCGGCGGCTCCATGCTCGCCCCTTACGACCATTTCTCCGACTCCGAGCGGCGCGGCGAGCTGGTGGCCGACAGCCACCCCGAGGAGCACGCGACCTGCTATGTCGTCAGGGGCCGCGGGCTGGTGGTGATCTCGTCCTGCGGCCATGCCGGCATCGTGAATTCGGTCAAGACGGCGATGGCGGTCTCCGGCATCGACAAGCTTCACGCCGTCATCGGCGGCTTTCACCTGACGACGGCGAAGCCGGATTACATCGAGCACACCGTCGACGAGCTCGAGCGGCTGGTGCCCGACGCGGTGGTTCCGATGCACTGCACCGGGGTCGGGTTCATCGAGGCGATGCGCCGGCGGATGCCGGAAAAGCTGGTGGCCTCGAACCTCGGCAGCCGCTTCACCTTCGGCGTCTAGCGCCCGGCCGGCCGGGCAGGGGCGCGACTCCCCGTCCGAAACCCGCTCCGGTCCCGCCTCGGGATCGGCCGGCCCGGCCTTGAGCGGGAAGGCTCGGCCGCGGATCGAACCGCGGCGAATTTCATCCCGCCCGACCGTTTCCGACCCCGCGCGCCACGTCATCAAGACGTAACCCGTCCGCCCGGAACCGGGCGCGATCCGATCCGTGAACGGCAAGACGTGAAGGACTCGACCGATATTCGAGTAAGTAAAAGAAACCTATTTTCAACAATAACTTAGGGAATTTTACGAACTCGAAATAACCATAACAAAAACAGAATAGCGCCATCGTCCCCAAGCAATAAGTCATGCCCCGATCTTACTGCGCAGTAGCAGTAGTTGAACAACTCCATGGAGGGGCTATGAGAAAGCAACTGATGGCCGGCACGGCCCTCGTCGCGGCGGCGATGCTCGTCGCGGGGGGCGCGGCCGCCCAGGACAAGAAGATGATGAAGCCGTCGATCAGCGTGAACGGCTACCACGAGCAGATGCTCAGTGCCGTCCTCGAAGACGACCTGAACACGACGTCGATCAACCCCCCTGGGATCGATGTTCGCAGCGATACCGAGGTACACTTCAACGGGCGCGCGGCACTCGATAATGGGATAAAGATCCACGCTCGCTGGGAGTTGGAGGGGAACACGCATACGCGTCATCGGTCAGGTGACGACGAGAACGAGGTCGAGAACGACGCCGACCGAACGGCCAGAAACGTAGCAGCAGCAAGCGGCAAGCCTTCCCCAGCGAACGGAGACGACCAGATCGACGAGATGTGGCTGTCGGTCTCCGGTTCGTTCGGCCAGGTAATCGTCGGTTCGACCGACAATGCGGCCGTGAAGATGCTGACCGGAATGACCGGCGCGTGGGCGACCAATGTCGGCCAGAACTTCCACTTCAACTCGGAGTCTTGGATCCCGTCGGCAGCCGGGACGGCCGGCGGCCGATTCCACGTGATGCACGACGCTCGTATTCGTGAACACGGCGGTGGCGGCGACTCGGAGAAGCTCACCTACATTTCGCCGAAGTTTGGCGGTTTCCAAGTCGGTGGGTCCTATATCCCGTACGCGGACCAAGACAAACACACGACGCACGATATCGATCTCGGCCGTCACGACGGCATGGCCGGCGCGGTCTCCTACACCGCCAAAGTCGGCGACGTTGGCGCGGCCGTTGGCGCCGGCTGGAGCGCGATGCAGGGTGCCGGCAACGACGACGACTTGAACGAGTGGGTGATCACCGGCCGCCTCGACTTCGGCGGCGGCTTCCGCGTCGCGGTTGCACACCAGCAGACAACCGGGCCGGACAATCTCAAGGGCTCTGTCACGGAAGGTGGCGTGCGCTACACGGTCGGCCCCAATGCCTTCAGCTTGGTGGGTTCCTATGGCGAACTCGAAAACACCCAAGCGTCCTACACCGCTGCCAAGGCGGCCTATCGGCGTACGTTGGGTGCCGGCGTGTTCTGGCATGCGAACTTCTGGACGAACCGCTCCGAGAGCGACACGGGAGTGGAGAATTCCGGCTCCGCAGTCTCGAGCGGCATGACGGTGGTCTTCTAGAACTGCTCACACTTTTTCCGGGACCGGCACAGCCGGCCCCGGACCACTTTCGAAGGGCGGCGCGAGCCGCCCTTCTTTTATGTCCGCCTCCGCTTCGACCGGACTCGAACTCCGTTCGGACGGATTCGAACCGCAACCGGTGCGGGCCGTCATCACTTCGGGACTCCGCGGGGCCGCGTCGGGGACGCCGGTCTTCTCCCCTGCAACGCGGGCGTTGTCCCGGGGCCGATGCAGGGGTCATACTCTTTCCCGGTGGGAAACGTCCGGGCGGGACGATGCCGCCCGGCGCAACAGGGAGACAGCACGATGAAAAGGCTTACCCGCTTTTCCGGCCGCGCGGCTTTCGGCGCGGCGTGCGTGCTTGCGGCGCTTGCCGTCCATCCGGCCGCGGCGCAGCATACCCACGAGATCAAGATCGGCTTCGTCACCATCAACGATTCCAACCACGTGTCTTCGCAATGGCTCAAGGAGGCGTTGGAGAAACGGACCGGGGGGAAGCTCAAGGTCAGCATCTTCCCGGCCGCCCAGCTCGGCATCATCCCGCGTCAGCTGGAAGGCATCCAGCTCGGCACCCAGGCGTTCTTCTTCACCCCGCCCGGGTTCTTCCAGGGTATCAACCCGGCCTTCCAGGCGCCGGACGCGCCGGGCATGTTCGATTCGCACTGGCACCAGCATCTGACGATGAACGAGCCCAGCGTGCGCGCGGCGTGGGACAAGCTCGGCGAAAAGGCCGGTATCGTACCGGCCTATATCTGGAGCGCGGGCGTGGGCGCGATCGCCTCGCGCGAGCCGATCCGGACCCTGGCCGACCTCAAGGGCAAGAAGCTCCGCGTGCTCGCCACCAAGATGGAGATCGCGCTGATGGATACTTTCGGCGCGGCCGGCATACCGATCCCGTACTCGCAGGTCGTCCCGTCGATCCAGAAGCGGGTCGTCGACGGCGCGCGCAGCGCGATCATCGTCATGGGACCGTCCAAGTTCTACACCGTGGCGAAATATCTCACGCGGACCGCCGGCGGCTATATCCCGGTCGCCGCCTATGCCAGCCTGGCGCGGATGAAGAAGCTGCCCAAGGACCTCCAGACCGCGATCTGGGAGGAGGCCGCGAAGCTCACCGACCCGACGGTCGAGGTCGCGATCGAGATCACCCACCATTGGGAGAAGCAGTGGGTCAAGGAAGGCGGCGAGGTCATCGATCTGTCCGATGCCGACCGCAAGGAGTTCTTCCGCCGCGCGAAGCCGCTGGGCGACAAGATCCTGGGCTCCAACCCCAAGATCGCGCCGATGTACAACCTCATCAAGGCGGCCGCCGAGAAGACCCGCGCGGCGGCGGCGGAGAAGCACAAGGCCACGATGATGAGGCTCGAAAAGAAGTAGCGTAACCCGCGGACGATCCCGGCCGGGGCGGATGTTCCGGCCGGCCTCCCGCACCGAGCACGAGAGGATCGAGCGATGTCCGAAACGATGATTCGCGTCCGCGTGGCGCCCAAGGGCATGGGTATCCACGAGTTCGTCGCCATGGAAGAAGGCTTTTTCCGCGACGAGAACCTCGACGTCGAGTTCGACATGCAGGTCTTCCGGGGCACCCAGGCAAGCTGGAAGGGGCTGGACTATTTCGACCGTCCCCAGGACCGGCCGTTCGCTGAAAACGGCGCGGAAAACCTCATCCAGTGCGCCTGCCAATGGGGCACGGTCAGTAACGCGGCGTCCGGCATGGGGAAGGCGGTGCGCGACTGCTACGGCGTATCGCCCTGGGGCGTCTTCGTGCGTCCCGATTCGTCCATCCGGACCCCGCAAGATTTGGCGGACGTGCCGATCGCGGTCGGGATGCGCGCGGGCAGCCATTTCAACGTGCCCTACAGGCTGGAGAAGTACTTGCCTCTCGAGCGGATAAACTGCCTCAACGTCGGCGGTTTCTCGGCGCGGCTGGAAGCCCTGATTTCCGGCGAGGTGGAAGCGGCGAGCCTGCTGCCCCCGCAGATCGACATGGCCAGACAGCTCGGCATGCGTGCGGTCGTCGAGGACGAATTCATGACCATCTGGTGGGTTCCGGAATCCATGCCGCGCGCGGCGGTGCGCGGCTACATCGACGCCCTCGCCCGGGCGGACCGGGCCATCGAGGCCGATCCCGGGAAGTACCTGCCGGCGTGGCGCCACTGCATCCCCGAAGCGTTCGCGGACCGCGACTGGGACTTCGCACGCTTCAGCCGCGGCGAGCGGTTCGTCAGGGCGCCGCTTCCCGACGGGCTCATCGAGGAGATCTTCGAGCAGGTCGACCGTTGGGATCTCGCCCAGTATATCGAGGACCGTTCGCCCGACCGCCTGCTCTACGCGGCCGAATAGGGTCCGGCGGCAACCGGGCTCGCGGCGGAATGCGCGACCGTATCGAGATCTTCGAGGGCGACATCACGACGCTCGCGGTCGGTGCCATCGTGAACGCGGCCAACAACGCGCTCCTCGGCGGCGGCGGGGTCGACGGCGCCATCCACCGCGCGGCCGGGCCGCGCCTGCTGGAGGAATGCCGCGCCCTCGGCGGGTGCGAGACCGGCGACGCCAAGGCGACCGGAGGCTACGACCTGCCGGCCCGTTTCGTGATCCATACCGTCGGCCCGGTCTGGCAGGGCGGCAACCGGGGAGAGCCCGAACTCCTCGCGAGCTGCTACCGCCGCTGTTTCGAAATCGCGGAGGAAACGGGAATCGCCTCCATCGCGTTTCCGGCGATCTCCACCGGCGTCTACGGATACCCGCTGGAGGAGGCCACCCGCATCGCGGTGACAGAAACCGTGTCCCGCCTGGAATCGGGCGGTGGGATCGACAAGGTCGTATTCGCCTGCTTCGGCGCGGAAGTCCGGGACATGTACGCCGCCGTCGTCGACGAATTCCTCCCCGGCTGAGAGCGAGCCCGGCTCTTGCTCGATTTCCCCGTGGGCGGCCCCCCGACTAGACGCAATCGCCCGGAGCCCGGCCGATGATCGATGCCGTTCTGGACGGTCTCGTTCTGGTGTTCCAGTGGCCGGCGATCGGGTTTCTGGTGCTCGGCGTCCTCCTGGGGATCTGGCTCGGCGCGGTCCCCGGGCTCGGCGGCATCATCGGCCTGGTGATCCTGCTGCCCTTCACCTACGGGATGGATCCGGTCTCCGCCTTCGCGCTGCTGCTCGGCATGTTCGCGGTCACCTCGACCAGCGACACCATCGCCTCGGTGATGCTCGGCATCCCCGGTACCGCGGCGTCGCAGGCGACCATCCTCGACGGCTACCCGATGGCGCAGCAGGGCAAGGCCGCCCGCGCGTTCGGCGCGGCGTTCACCGTCTCCGCCTTCGGCGGCGTGTTCGGCGCGCTGATCCTGGCGGTGTCGATCCCCCTGGTCCTCCCCATCATCCTCGCCTTCGGGTCGCCCGAATTGCTGATGCTGGGGGTGCTGGGGCTCGCGATGGTGGGCTCGCTCAGCGGCGGCTCGATCCTCAAGGGGCTGATCGTGGCCCTGCTCGGGCTGATGATGTCGATGATCGGCTATGCCGAGATGGCGGCGATCCCGCGCTACTGGATGGGAACCACCTATCTTCTCGACGGGCTGCCGCTGATCCCGGTGGTGCTCGGCCTGTTCGCGATCCCCGAGCTGATGGAGCTCGCGATCCGCGACTCCTCCATCGCCCGCATCCCGAAGGAGCAAAGCCGGGGCGGCGGCATGCTGGAAGGGATCAAGGATGCCTTCCGGCACTGGTGGCTGACGCTCCGCTGCGCCGCGCTCGGCACCTATGTGGGCATGCTGCCGGGGCTCGGCGCGGCGGTGGTCGACTGGTTCGCCTACGGGCACGCCGTGCAGTCGGCCAGGGACGCATCGAAGTTCGGACAGGGCGATGTCCGCGGCGTGATCGCTCCGGAAGCCGCGAACAACGCCACCCGCGGCGGCGCCCTGCTCCCGATGGTGGCGTTCGGCATTCCGGGGAGCCTCGGGACCGCCATCCTGATGGGCGCGCTCCTGATCCAGGGCCTCAAGCCCGGCCCGGAAATGCTGACCGACAAGCTCGACCTCACCTTCAGCATGATCTGGACCATCGTGATCGCCAATATCCTGGTGGCCGGGCTCCTGATGGTCTGGAGCAATCAGGTCGCCAAGGTGGCCTTCATCCGGGGTCACCTGATCGTCCCCGGGGTGATCCTGTTCGTGTTCATGGGGGCCTGGCTCGGCGGCGCGTCGATGGGCGACTGGATCGCCTGCCTCGCGATGGGGATCGTCGGTTTCGTAATGAAGCGCGGCGGCTGGCCGAGGCCGCCTCTGGTACTTGCCCTGATTCTCGGGCCCATCCTCGAGAACGCCTATCACATCAGCATGCGGGTGCATGGCGGGCCGGGCTGGCTGGGCCGGCCGATCGTGCTGGTGATCGTCGCCCTGGTCGTCCTGACCCTGGCGCTGTCCGCCTGGCGCTTCGCCACGTCGAAACGCCGTCCCGATGCCCCATCCGTCGGCGAGGGCACGGAACGCAATCTCTCGATTTCCGTTCCGCTGGCCGCGTCGATGTCCGCGCTGTTCCTGTGGGCCGCGCTCGAGTCGCTGGCCTGGCCGGCGATGGTTCGGCAATTCCCGCTGACCGCGGCCATTCCGGCGGCGGCCCTCTCGCTGGCGGTGCTCTGGATCGAGGGCCGTGCGCTGCGCGGCGCCGTGCGCGAGGCCGGGGGCATTCGCGTCGTGGCGGCCGGCGAAGCGCAAGACGCCGTGCTCGGGCGGGCCTCGATCTTCTTCGGCTACCTGATCGCCCTGCTCGCGGCGGGCTACCTGTTCGGCCAGATGGTGGCGTTGCCGCTGTTCATCGCGGCCTATCTGTGGCGCTGGGGCGGGTACGGGTGGGCGGTCTCGCTCGGTTATGCGGCGGGCGGCTGGGCGGTTCTCTACCTCTTCTACGGCAAGGCGATGAACGTTTTCTGGCACCAGCCGCTGCTGTTCGGCTGAGTCCTCCCGAAAAAGAAGGCGGGGCCGCGCGGGCCCCGCCGATACGCCGCTGCGGCGGGAACTTCCTCAGTTCTGCCCGATCTTGCTCACCCTCTTGAGCGTCGCCAGGATTTCGTCGTCGACCTTGCGGAACGAACTCTGGATCTGCAGCGCTTCCTCCGTGGTGACGAAGTTGATCCCGGTGCCTCCGAGGCGCTTGGCCTCCGGCTCGACATAGGCGGGGTCGCTCGCCGCCGCCTGGTAGGCCTTACGCAGAATTTCGGCGGGTTCCCCGGGCGTTTTCGGTGCCGCGAACACGGTCATCGTCGCATTGCTGAGCGCCATCGAATACCACTTGTAGGTCTTCCAGAGCGGTCCGGAGGGCATCTTCCCGTGCACCTCCTTGTAGACCTCCTCGAAGCTCGGCACGCCCTCGAACGACGTCGCCTTGACGATGTTCCCGTCCCTGTCGAAGTTCGGATGCGACCAGAGTGCGATGGCCGATCCGTCCTTCAGCATCGTGTCCCTGAAGAAAACGTGATAGCCGATGCTGCCGCTGTTGGCGGCTTGCACCTCGTTGGACATGAAAGCCGGGCGGATCTTCGCCATGCCGCGATAGCCGCCGATGAAGCGGTAGTTGGCGCCGATCATCTCCATCGAAAGATTGCCGAGGAAATCCAGCATCTGGTCGGGACGCCGGCCGCCGACATTGAACGATTTCGCCTTCATCACGTCCGCCGATTTCTTGATGCCGGGCGCCACGTCCGTACGCATCAGGGTCACCCGGTCGAGCCCGCCGGCGCCGATCATGACCAGCTCCTCCGGGACGTAGCGCAGGGCTGGATCGCCGGCGATGATCCCGGGCGCGGCCCAGGGCCCCAGATACAGCGTCAGCCCGTCCGAGCGGGCGCGTTCCTGCAGGAAGTTCAGCGCCTTCGCGCCGCCCGCGCCCGGCATGTTCTTCACGATCACCTTCGGGTTGCCGGGAATGTGCTTCGGCCAGTGCCGGACGAAAGCGCGCGTCAGCCGGTCGAGCCCGCTGCCGCCGGGTACCGGGCTGAGGACGGTGATCGTCTTGCCCTCGAAATAATCCTCGGCCTTCGCCACGCCGCCCGTCGCGACCAGAATCGCGGCAGCGAGAACCGCCATGAGACGATGTAGCATCGAGTCCCTCCCTGATTTCCGTGTTTGCCATAGGGTTTTGGCACCGAACCCTCTTTTGCGCTAGTGGGATGCCGGCAAGCTGTGCATTTTGACCGATCGGAGACCGAACCGCCGAAGAGGCGGCCGCAGGAGGACGAGCATGAAGTTTTCATCCCCGCCGACGATCTCGGCCAACCCCAACCCGCGCGTGCCGCTCGCCGCCGTGGTCGAATTCGAGACCGACGCGGCTTCGCGGGCGATCGTCGAGGTATCGTGCGGCGGACGGGCGTGGCGGGCTCGGGCGGACGAGACTCCGCGTACCCGGCACCGGGTACCGCTGGTCGGCGTGCGTCCCGGCGAGACCTGCGCGGCGAGGGTCGCGGCGGAAGACGCCGGGGGCAACCGCATCGAGGCCGCCGCGCCGCTCTCCTTCGCCGCGCCGCCGTTGCCCGACGAATTCCCGCCCTTCGAGGTGACGGCCTGCGTTCCGGAGAAGCGCGAGCCCGGCGTGATGCTGTTCAACATCCGGCATTCGCCGGCCTCGGAACATCTGCCGGATTACGGGGTCGTCGTCGCCGTCGACCGCGAGGGCGAGATCGTCTGGTACTACCGCATCGACGAGGCGGTGGGCGACGTCCGCAGGCTGGCCAACGGCAACATCCTCTATGTCGCCGACGGGCGGGTCTGCGAGATCGACCTGCTGGGCGACACCGTCGCCGAGTGGTACGCCGAAGGCCGCTGGAAGGACAGGATCCCGCCCGCCGGCGCGATCCCGGTGGCGACCGGCATGTTCCATCACGCCGTCATCGAGCTGCCGTCGGGGAATATCGCCGTCTGCAGCATGGAGATCCGCGACATCGAGGGATTCCCGCTGTCGGAGGAAGACCCCCACGGGGAAACCGAGACGGCGCGCGTGGTCGGCGACGTGATCGTCGAGTTCGCGCGCGACGGCTCGGTGGTCGAGGAATACCGGCTGCTGGATCTGCTCGACCCGAGGCGGGTGTGCTACGGCAGCCGCGCGGCCTACTGGGTGCGCCGCGGCTATCCCGGCACCTGCGACTGGAGCCACACGAACGGGCTCGCCTGCGACGGCGGGGGAATAATCGCCTCGGTGCGCCACCAGGACTGCCTGATCCGGATCGACCGGGCGAGCGGCGCGCTCGACTGGATCCTCGGCACCCCCGCCAACTGGCGCCCGCCCTGGTCGGACCGGCTGTTGCGGCCGGCCGACGGGCTCGAATGGCAGTACCACCAGCACGACTGCTCGATGACGCCGGCCGGCACCGTGATGTGCTTCGACAACGGCAACCACCGCGTCACGCCCCCCGACGCCAAGCCGGACGATGCCGGTTGCTACAGCCGGGCCGTCGAGTTCGCCGTAGACCGGGAAACGCGAACCGCGCGGCAGGTCTGGTCGCGCGGGCCGGAGCACGATCGCACCTACTCCACATTCCAGAGCGGCGCGTTCCGCCTGCCCCGAACCGGCAACACGTTCATCGACTATGGCGGGGTATGCACGGTGGACGGGGTCCCGTCGGGCCAGGTCTATGCCGGCCACTGCAAGGCGCGGCTGATCGAGGTCACGCCGGGATCGCCCGGAGAAACGGTGTTCGAGATGATCGTGAACGACCGCTCCGACAAAGACCCGGTCGCCTGGTCGTCGTTCCGGGCCGAGCACTTTCCCGAATTCGGCACCGGCTGAGCCGCCGGGGGAAGACGCACGATGGAACTGCGCCTCGACGGTCTCCATCATGGCTATGGCCCCGTCGAAGTCCTGCGGGGAATCGATCTCGACATACCGGCCGGCCGGATCGTCTGCATCGTGGGGCCGTCGGGCTGCGGCAAGTCGACCCTGCTCCGGCTGATCGGCGGGCTGGAACTCCCCAACCGGGGCAGCGTGATCCAGATCGGCGAGGCGCCGCCCGATTCCCTCAATCCGCTGACCTACATCTTCCAGGACTTCGCGCTGCTGCCGTGGCGCACCGTCGAGGGAAATGTCCGGCTCGTGCTGGAAGACCACGGTTTCGGCCGCGACGAAAACGCGCGCATCGTGGACGACGTCCTGGCGCGCACCCGGCTGTCGGAGTTCCGCGACGCTTTCCCGCGTCAGCTTTCCGGCGGCATGAAACAGCGTGTCGCGATCGCCCGCGCTCTCTCGGTGTCGCCCGAATTCCTGCTCATGGACGAACCGCTGTCGGCGCTCGACGCCCAGACGCACGAACTGCTGATGGACGACCTTATCGATCTCTGGACGCGCGAGCGGTTCTCCGCCGTCTACATCACCCACAACCTCCAGGAGGCGGTCCGGCTGGGCCATCGGGTGGTGGTGCTGTCGCGCCGCCCGGGGACGGTCCGCGAAATTATCGAGATCGATCTCCCGCTCGACGCGCGCGCCGGGCATACGCGGGAGCTGGAAACCCATCGGCAACATCTCTGGCGGCTGATCCGCGACGAGGCCCAGGCGGCGGAGCTGGAGCTGGTCGATGGCTGAACCCGGAAGAGCGGGTCGCCCGGTGTCGTTCCGGGGCGGCGGCTTCATGCCGCGGCCGGTGGGCGCGGTAGGGCCGCTGGTGTTCCTGGCCATCGTCGGGCTGTGGGAGGCGGGATCCCGCAGCGGGCTGATCTCCCCCCTGGTGATGCCGGCGCCTTCGGAGGCCCTGGCCGCCCTCGGCCACCTGCTGGAAACCGGACTTCTCTGGAAACATCTCGGCGCTTCGCTCCAGCGGCTGCTGGTCGGCTGGACGGTGGGGACCGTGCTCGGGATCGCCGTCGGCGTCTCGATCGGGCTGTTCTCGCTCGCCCGGTCGGGGCTGGCGCCCATCGTCGCGGCGATTTTTCCGATCCCGAAGATCGCCCTCCTGCCGCTCTTCGTGATCTGGTTCGGTATCGGCGAAGGCTCCAAGATCGCCACCATTCTCTTCGGCACGTTCTTTCCCACCGTGATCGCGACATACGGGGGCGTCGACAATGTCGACCGGAGCCTGATCCGTATGGGCCAGTCCTTCGGGCTGTCCTGGTCCTCGATCGTGCGCAAGATCATTCTGCCGGGCGCGCTGCCGGCCATCCTGCCGGGATTCCGGATATCCGCCGCCATCGCCATCGTGCTGCTGGTCGCCGCGGAGATGATCGGCGCCGAATTCGGGGTCGGCGCCTACATCCTGCTCGCCGGCAACCTGATGGCGACCGACGAGCTGATCGCCGGCGTGGTAATCCTTTCCATCATGGGGCTGACGGTGAACTGGCTGATCGCGCGGGCGGAACGTTTCCTGCTCAGGTGGCGCCTGTAACCGCCGACTCCCCTCCCGAATTGCGCGGTCTCAGCGCGCCCGCTCGGACGCGACCTGCTTGACGATCTCGCGCAGGCGCTGGAACGGAGCGAGGCCTTCGGCGGAGCGGCGCCAGACGATCCCGGTGCGATAGCTGTATCGTCCCAGCTCCACCGGCAGGGGCTTGAGTTCGGGTTCCCGTATGCTGGCGAGGAACTGTAGGGGCAGCCAGGAGAGGTAGGGGCCCCTTCCCAGCATGAAGAGCCCGACCGCCCGGGCGCGGACGACGGTTCGCACCCGCTTGCTCGTCCGCCGGTAGAGCTCGTCGATGACCCTGGCGATGGACGGGCGGTCCGTCAGGCGGTCCGAGAATCCCGGAACCGGTCCGTCGTAGTCGATCCAGGGGTAGTTCGCGAGGTCGGGGAGCGCCACCGACCCGTCCTGGAGCGGATGATCCCGGTGGGCGACGATGCCCGAGGCGACCTTCAGGAAGCCCCGGCATGCGAGGAACGGCGGAAAGGGATCGTGGACATCGACCCCGCCGCAATGGAGGTCGCTTTCGCCCTCGGTCAGCCGGCGTATGCCTTCGCTGGCGTTCGCCGTCCGCAGCTTGAGTTCGACGCCCGGGTAGACGTCGTGGAACCGGGCGACCGCATCGGGGAGAACGGCATACATCCAGGTCGGACCCGCCGTGATCCGCAGACAGCCGGTGCGGCCGGAAACGGTGTCCTGGATCTTGCCTTCCGCGATTTCGATTTCCCGAAGGATGTCGCGGGCCAGGGCGGCGACCATGGTCCCGAGCTCGGTGAGGCGTACGCCCGTCGGGATACGCTCGAAGAGCCGCCCTCCGAACTGGTCCTCCAGCTTGGCGATCACGCGGGAAAGCGCCGGCTGGGTGATCCCGAGCCGATCCGCCGCCGCGAGGATTTTGCTCGTTTCGGCGACCGCCAGGAACTTGATCAGGTCGCTCCGCTTCTCGAACATGGTGCCGGGCCTCGCTTTCAGGGTGCCGAACGTGCTTGCTCGCGGCATTGATTTGGGGATTTTCGGTCGGTTCCTCCCATATCGTTTTCGTGGGCTTTCCATAATGTCGTGTAATGCCGTCCCAACGCTGGAAGGAAACCGGATCATGACGGACGCCCCCACGGCGCCGGTGAACGAACCCCGGGCCAACGTCGACTATCTCGCCATCGACGCGGACGGGCACGTCCACGAGGAAGACTCTCTGTTCAGCGACTATCTCGAGCCCGCCTTTCGCGGCCGCACGGCCGGGTGGACGCTGAATGCCGACAGGAACCGCCGTTTCGTCGTCGACGGGGAGGAACACCCGCCCTTTCCCAGGGAAATCTCGGTGCGCAAGCCGATGCCGCCCGAGAGCCGCATAAAGGTCCTCGACAAGGAACGTATCCGGCTCGCGGTGCTCTACCCCTCCGCCGCCCTGGTGGCGGGTTATCTCGAACCGCGCTTCAGCCACGCGGCGATGCGTGCCTACAACCGCTGGATGGCGGACTGGTGCGGCGCCTTTCCCGACCGCCTGAAATTCGCGGCCCCCGTGGCGCTCTACGATGTCGACGAGGCGGTCCGCGAGGCGCGTCGCGCCGTCGCGGATCTGGGGGCGATCGCGGTTACGGTGCGCCCCAACCCGGTCGACGGGAAACGGCTGGACCATCCGGACCGCGAGCCGCTCTACGCCACCGTCGCGGAGCTCGGCGTCCCGCTGGTCGTTCACGAATCGACCGGCGATCCGGCGACCGCGGGCGCCGACCGGTACGGAGGGATGATGCGTCCCGAGAGCTATGTCTTCCACCACATGGTCTCGCACCCCTTCGAGCAGATGATGGCGGCGATGGCGCTGATCTGCGGCGGCGTTCTGGAGCGCCATCCGACGCTCAAGGTGGGTTTTTTCGAAGCGGGCTGCTCATGGGCGCCTTACTGGCTTTCCCGTCTCGACGACCATTTCGAGCACCCGAAGCTCGGCGGCTACATGGAAGGCCTTACCATGCGCCCGAGCGAGTACTTCCGACGCCAATGCGTCGTGACCTGCGATCCGGGAGACCCCACCGTCCCGCTCGCGGTCGAGGGGCTGGGCGCGGACCGGATCCTGTTCGCGACCGACTACCCGCATTTCGATTCGGGCGCCGGGCCGGTGAACGAATTTCTCGAGGCGGCACCGCTCGACGACACCGCGCGGCGGCGGATCCTCTGGAGCAATACCGCGGAGTTCTACGGGCTGTCCGTCGGCTGAGCGGGTCGGCTCAATCCATCAGCCCGGGGAGCCACAGCACGGTCCCCGGAAAGGCGATCATCACCGCCATGACGATCAGGTTCAGCCCGACGAAGGGGAGCGCCGCGCGGTAGACGTCGTTCATCGTCGTCGAGGGCGACGCGATGCCCTTCATCACGAACAGCGACAGGCCGAAGGGCGGCGAAATCGTCGCCATTTCGAGGTTGAGGACCATGATCGCGCCGAACCAGACCGGGTCCCAGCCCATCGCGGCGACGATCGGCATGAAGATCGGGATCGTGACCATGACGATGGAGGTCTGCTCGATGAACATGCCGAGAAAGATCACCGCGAGCTGCATCAGGATCAGGATGACGATGGGATGGACCGGCAGGTCGGTGGCGAGACGGGTGATCGCGGGCGTGACGCCGGAGAAGCTCAGCAGCTGACCGAACGCGGCTGAGCCGGTGAGGATCAGGAGCACCATGACCGAGAGCGAGGTCGCCGAGCCTACCGCCTTCTTCACGACCTCCCAGGTGAGCCGGCCGTACAGCGCGGCGACGACGAAGCTGAGCAGCGCGCCGACCGCCGCGGCCTCCGTCGGCGTGGCGATGCCGAGGAAAATCGTGCCGATGACGAGCAGAATGACCGAGACCGGCGGCAGGACATAGCGGGCCGAGTCCGCGAGCCGGCGGGGCAGCGGGGTCGGCTGGACGGTATAGGCCGGTGCCAGCGACGGCTGCAGGTGGCATCGGATGACGATGTAGGCGACATAAATCAGGGCAAGCAGCAGGCCCGGCACGACGATCGCGATCAGCAGCTTGCCGACCGAGAACCGGCCGAGGCTCGCGAGGATCACGGCAAGCGCGCTCGGGGGGATCATGATCGCGAGGCTGCCGCTTGCGAGGATCGGGCCGAGCGACATCGATTTCGCGTAGCCCCGGCGCTCCATGTCCGGGGCGAGCGTCGAACCCAGCATCGCGACGCTTCCCATCGCCACGCCCGTCAGCGTCGCGAACAGGGCGCCCGCGCCCACCGCGAGCACCGCCAGCCGCCCGGCGATGCGGCCGAGCCACTGGTCGAGGACGTCGATCATCCTGAACGCAACCCCGGAATGGAACATCACCGTTCCCATGAGGATGAACATCGGCAACGGCACCAGGACGAAGGTCGAGACCGATGAGTCGATGCTGAGGATCAGCTGGTTGAGCCCCATCGCGCCGCCCCAGAACACGTAGACGCCGACGAGGTTGACCAGCATGAAGGCGACCGCCACCGGAAGGCCGGCCAGCAGCAATACGCCGAGCCCGCCGAAGAAGCACAGAAGGTAGAACCACCACTCCATCCGGGCTCAACCGATCCCAGCGGACGGGGCGGGCGCCATCCGCCGCCAATGGCGCCAGGCTCGACGCGCGAACTGGAGGCCCAGGAACAGGCAGCCGACCGGGATCGCCACCAGGTTGATCGCGCGCGGAATCTCCAGCTCCGCCGGTATCCGGATTCCTCGTTGCCACGAGGTCACGGTCTCGAACGCTCCGAACCCCGACACCGCGAGACAGACCAGAGCGCCGACGACCGAGCCCCAGATCAGGAGTTGCCGCCGGACCTCCGGTCCGATGCGGCCGACCAGCAGGTCGAGCGTTACATGCTCCTCCCGGCGCAGCACCCAGGCGGCGCCGAGGAAGGTTATGTAGAGCAGCATCGTGCCGCTGATCTGGTCGATTCCGATCAGGCCTTCGCGAAGTCCGTAGCGGAAGACGACCTTGATCGTCGTGGTCAGCATGACCGCGACCATGAGCACCGCGGCCAGTATCGCCCCGCCGTCCACGATCAGGTCGAAGACCCGCGCCGCGCGCGCGCCGCGCGCGTCCGTCCCCCGCCGGTCAGGGATGCTCCCGGTCAACGGTCAACGGCTCGATGCGCGGTCCACAAAGGATTTCCCTTGCGCGCGGTTGTCTATTCCGCGGCCGTTTCCAGCCGCGGGTCGTGCTCCGGCGCGGGCGGCCCGTCGCTGGATGTCTCTTCGTCGTCCGCTGGCCGGCGCGCGTTCTCCACCATGAACTTTCGCCAGGCGACAACGCCGACATCGGTGCGCGAGAGCTGTTCGGCGTTCGAACGCACACCTTCGACGATTTTCTTGTCCTGGTCGGAAAACACCCAGTCATGGGTCCAGGATTGCCACAGCGTCCAGCCGACCCGGTCGAGCAGGGTCCCGAGAGCGTGACGGCGGCGGAAGGCGTTCAACGAGTAGAACAGCGTCGTCTCCGCGTCGACGGGCGTGACCCA
The DNA here is from genome assembly GCA_022823775.1 of Defluviicoccus sp. Taxonomy (GTDB): domain Bacteria; phylum Pseudomonadota; class Alphaproteobacteria; order MPNO01; family MPNO01; genus MPNO01. Next base: position 51,530 of record JAJEHI010000036.1, read on the forward strand.
GCGGCACATGAAGTAGTCTCCCGCCGGTCGGCCCACCAGGGTCACGGCCGGCAGGCGCGACATGTGCCGGTACCTGATGCCGTATTGCCTTGCCGCCCGGGATCTCTCCGGGTCCATTTCCTTGCCCCGGCCGCGCGGTTTCAGCCTGCGCCAGAACGCCTCCCGGGGCGGCGGGAAATCTCCCAGGCCGGGATAGCTGGCCTCCGTTATGCCCCCGCGCGGGGTGTAGCCGAGCCCCTTGCAACCTTCCAGCGGGGTCGTCGCGATGCGGCTGGCGAAGGGGAAGATCGGCTGGAAGATCAGCTCCGGCGAGTTCCTGTGCACGAAGGGGGCGTGGAGGTCGTAGCAGAGATTGTCGTTCAGGACCCGCCAGTTGCAGCGGTAGGTCCGCCAGGTCGAAATCGTGTGCCACCCGTCTGTATCGGCCAGGCATTCCGGCAGGTCGTCTTCCAGCGACACGGCGTCCATGTCGCCGACGAACAACCAGATCACCCCGCGATGTTCGCGAACCGGGTAGGACTTTAACTTCGCCTCCGGAGGGATGGCGGTGTCGGGACCTTCCATGAGCTTGGCGACGCACTGGCCGGTCTCGCCCGAGTAAGTCCAGCCATGGTAGGGGCAGGTGAGGGTTCCGGTGCCCGGATACAGGCATCTCCCCCGCGACAGCCGCGCGCCGCGATGGGCGCACTGGTCCCTGAGCGCGTAAATCCCGCCCTTGTCGCGGAATAGAACGACCTCCTCGCCGAGCAGCTTGACCGTCTTCGGCCGCCGGCGCAGCCGCCATGTCGCGAGGACCGGGTACCAGTAGTTCCGAAAGCCCAGCTCCGGCAGTCCGGTCCCGGCGTAGACGTCGGCGCTCATCCGGATCCCCCGCGAGAGAGTCGCCGCGCGGCCGCGGGCCGGCGAAAAACGCCGGCCCGCCGTTCGACGCTTACTTGTAGCCCAGCAGACGCCGGGCGGTCGCGTACTCGTCCGCGCTCATCACCGACTTGAACTGCGCCCAGAGCGCCTCGCTCGCGGTCTTCCGCCAGTGTTCGGCCTCCTCATCGGAGAAGGTCACCAGCTTCATGCCGCCCTTCAGCATGTCCTTGAGCTGCTGCGCCTGGTATGCCGAGACCCAGCCCTGCGACCACGCCTGGGTCCGGCCGGCGGCTTCGAGCATGACCTTCTTCGCGTCGCCGGACAGCTTGTTCCACTTGGCGAGGTTCATCTTGACGCTGACGCCGTTCCGGTAGAGCGGATGGGCGATGATGAACTTCGATATCTTGTGCCATCCGAAGGCGGTGAAGCCGTCGTAATACGGCCAGGTAAAGCCTTCGACGGTGCCGCGCTCAAGCGCCAGATAGACCTCGCTCGGCGGCAGGGTCACCGGCTCCGCGCCGATCGCCCTGACGAAAAAGCGGGTCAGCGGAGGCACGCGGATCTTGCGCCCCTTGAGATCGCCGAGGCCGGAGATCGCCTTCTGCGTATACATGAAGTGGTTGCCGGTATGCGGCTCGCCCGAGAAGTGGCCGAGATAGCGCACGCCCTTGCGCTCGAACATCTTGGCGATGAACTCGAACAGTTCGCTGCCCGGCCCGTTGTCCGGAATCTCGTGAGGCGACATCTCCGAGAAATAGCCGCCCGGCACGACGCCCGCCCAGTAGTTGGGCGCGCCGTACCAGACATCGAACAGGCCGCGGACCAGCGCCTCCGGCTGATCGAACGTGGGCACCACGTCGCGCGATCCCTTGAACGCGATCTCGACCGTGCCCTTGCCCATCTTGTTGACGGTGTCCAGGTACTTGATGCCGATATCGGCCGCCGATGACACCTTGGGCGGCCACGAACCGACCATGGTCAGCTTGGCCGGCTCGGCACGGAGTTCGGCGGCGCCGACCGTCA
>JAJEHI010000093.1 GCA_022823775.1 Defluviicoccus sp.
ACCCAGACACTCCGCGACAAAACACAGCTTCTCGTCCATCCGACAGGTCTCCTTCCACGGCATCGGCCACCTCCCGGCCATGCCATAACCTGTCACCCATCTATCCGGTCTATTCCGTTACCTATCTATCCGGGCTGTACCCCTGGGTCGCCGCCCTCCCCCTCCCCCTCACCCTGACCCTCTCCCCGTGGGGGAGAGGGGACTCGCTTTCCCCCGTCTCCTCTACCCTCGCCCCTCCCGCTTGCGGGAGGGGGGAAGGTATGGCGCGAGCGGGCAAGCGAATCCCCTCTCCCCCGCGGGGAGAGGGTCAGGGTGAGGGGGTGGGCGTCCGCCTTGCCTCCAGCCCGGCCATGGTCATGATGCCGGCGAGGATGACCGCGCCGCCGACCCAGACCCAGACATCGGGGAACTCGCCGAAGACGAGGAAGCCGATCGCGGCGGAGAAGATCAGCCGGGTGAACTCGAAGGGCAGCACCACCGTCGCGTCGGCCGCCTTGTAGGCGCGGGCGAGCGCGCGCTGGGTGAGGGTGCCGGCGCAGCCCATGGCTAGGAGCACGCCCACCGCCTCCCAGCTCGGCGTGGTCCAGACGAACAGCGCCGGGATCAGCGAGGCCGGCACGAAGAGGATCATCTGCCAGGTCGCCATCGCGTCCGGGCGCTCGGTGCGCGAGAGCGACTTCATGGTGATCGCGACGCCGGCCATCGCGAACACGCCGGTCAGCGCCAGCAGCGCCCCGGTCGAGAGCGGCACCATGCCCGGCCGGAGGATGATCAGCGCGCCGACGAAGCCCAGAATCGCCGCCGACCAGCGCCTGCCGTGCGAGGCTTCGCGCAGGATCAGGATCGCCGCGGCCGAGGCGAAGATCGGCCGCGTGGTGATGATCGCCGCGATGCTGCCGAGCGATTCGAGCGTGATCGCGGTAAAGATCAGGTAGGCCGCGACGAGCCCGAAGAAGGCGCGCGCGAAATGCATCCCGAAGCGCCGCGTATGCAGCCCCTTGATCCCCGAGCGGTAGAGCCAGGGCAGCAGGAACAGGATGCCGAACAGGCTCCTCAGGAAGACGATCTCGAAGGGGTGCATCTCGTCGCCGACATAGCGGATCGTCACCGCCATGACCGCCCAGGAGGCGGTCGAGCCCATCATCCAGAGCGCCCCCCGGACCGGCCCCGGCACGGAGGCGAGCCGCCGCGCGAGGTCAGCTTGCATGGGTGTGGGGGCGCCGCCTTTCTGTCACCCCGGACTTGTTCCGGGGTCCAGGGCCACACGCACCGCTCTCGCCCGGCCTCCCCCGGATCGCGGTCCGGGGCAGGCCTGGACCCCGGAACAAGTCCGGGGTGACGTTCTTGCCCATTTCGACGGCAGGAGAACGGCGGCGCGGGCCTTCGCGGCCCCGCATCACTCCGAACCCGCGATCGCGAGCGTCACGCTGATGTGCGACAGCGGGCGGCCGCTCTCCCCGGCCCATGCGTTGAACGCCGCCTGCACCGCGGCCCGGGCGCGCTTGCCCGAGGGCTTGCCCTCCCAGGCGCCCGCCCGGTTGAGGCCGCGCACCACGTCCGGGGTGAGCACGAAGCTGTCCTTGCCCGCCATCCTGAGGAAGCGGGGCGCCGAGTTGCCGCCCATCTGCCTGAACCGCGCGGCGAGCTCGGCCCAGAGCCCCACGATGTCGCCCGCCGGCCAGCCGGCGAGCCAGTCCCCGAAGCAGCCGAACTCCCCGGCCACGCCCTGCATCGCGGCGGCGTTGTCCCGCGTCGCCCTGATCTTGCCCCAGTGGCGGACGATGCGCTCGTCCTTCATCAGCCTCTCGAGCTCTTCGTCGCTCATCGCGCGCACCGCGCCGGGCTCGAAGCCGCGGAAGACCTCCTCGAAGGCGGGCCAGCGGTCGTCGACCACGCTGTGGCGGATGCCGGCGCGGAAGACCCGGCGGGTCATCAGCGAGAGATAACGGTCGTCGGTAATCCGCCTGAGCGCCTCGGGCGGGGAGACGTCCGGCATGCGCCCGGCCAGCGCCTCCGCCCCGCCGGCGCGCGCTTCGGCCTCGGCCAGGATCTCCGCGAACGGCGTCATCGGCCGAGCCGGTCGGCGATCGCCAGCGTTCGGAGCATGGTGCGCAGCACCGGCAGCTCGATCAGCTCGCCGTCGACCACCAGCAGCCCGGTGTCGCTCTCCCGGAACGCGGCGACGATGCGGCGCGCGCGCTCGATCTCCTCGGCCGAGGGGGAGAAGACCTCGTTGACGACCGGGATCTGGTCCGGGTGGATCGCCGCCTTGCCGGTGAAGCCGAGCGCGGCGGCGGCGCGCGCCTCCCTCTCCAGCCCGTCCGGGTCGGCGAGGTTGAGCCAGGGGACGTCCAAGAGGTCGAGCCCGTTCCGCGCCGCGGCGTGGACCACGGCGGAGCGGGCGTAGAGGAGGGTATCCCAGCTCTGCGCCGCGCGGAGGTCGGCCGACATGTCGACCGCGCCGAACAGCAGCGAATCGATCCGGTCCGAGGCGCGCGCGATCGCCTGCACGTTGGCGAGCCCGTCGGTCGATTCGATGATCACATGGTAGCGGATGCCGGCGCAGCGCCCGTCCAGGAGCGCGTCGTAGAGCGCGATCTCCTCGGCCGAGCCCACCTTGGCGAGCATCAGCGCGGGCGGCGGCGCCCCGGACGCCTTGAGCGCGAGCACGTCCTTGAGGCCTTCCCCGGTCGAGAGCGGGTTGACGCGGAGCATGCGCTCGACGCCGCCGCCGTCCCCGCCCGCGAACAGGGGGAGGGACAGCGCGCGCGCCTCCTCCTTGCGCGGCATCGCGACCGCGTCCTCGATGTCGACGCAGACGATGTCGGCGCCCGAGCCCAGCGCCTTCCCGAACCGGTCCGGCCGGAGCCCCGGCACGAACAGGAGGCTTCGGCGGGGCCGCGTCGCAATGTCGCTCAATTCCGGCTCCTCTCAAGGGCGGCGGCAAGATCGCACCCGGCCCCGGCGCTGGCAAGGCGGCGGGCGGGGGCGGCGATCCTTCCGCCCTTTCCGTCCTCCCCCCTCACCCCGACCCTCTCCCCCACGGGGGAGAGGGGACTCGCTTTCCCATTCTTTGCCTTCTCCCCTCCCGCTTGCGGGAGGGGCCGGGGGAGGGTGACCCCTTGGGTACGAACCGTCCGACGCAACCGCAACGCCGCCCCGCCCCCGCCCCGGCGCTGGCAAGCCGGCCGCCCCGGTGCGATGATCGCGGGCCGCAACCGCGAGGAGGCCGCCATGTTCTCGGTCGAGCGCAGCGTGCCGATCAACGCCAACCTAGCCCCCGGCGAGCCCGCGCTCACCCGCCGCCATGTCTGGCTCGGCCTGGTGCTCAAGGCGGAGGACGCGGTGCCCTTCGTGCCCGCGATGAGCTACTGCCGCGTCACCGGCCGGTTCGACAACGGCCTCTTCCGCGACATCGTCTTCCACGGCGAGGCGATGACCGAGAAGATCCTCTTCCACCCCGAGGAAAAGGTCGAGTTCGTCCGCACCGCCGGCATCGAGATGGGCACCATCGTCAACGAAATCCTGGAGGGCGCCGACGGTGCGCTGCATTTGCGCTTCGCGTTCACCCTGGAGCGCGAGGGCATGGCGCACGGCAGCGCGGAGGAGAAGGCGTTCGCCGACGGGATGGCGAAGGGGTACCTGATCGCGGTGCAGGCGACGGTGGACGAGATCAGGAAGCGGGTGAAGGACGGGGTGATTTAGGGGGGTGGGGAACGACGCAGTTCTATGAGACAGTCGGCGCCACACGGTGTCACCTGACAACTACCTCGGTTCCGAACGGGGATCGAAGCACATTCTCGCAAAACAGGATCTGCATTTCCGTCTGACCACGTCCGTGGCATACTTGCTAGTAACCGACGTTCCTCTATTGCCGAGTAAGGACAGAAATGTCAGGTTGAATTCAGAATTCCTTACGCCTTAGGGAGAGTCGACACGATCTGTTTCATCGAATCTCGGACACGCACCGCAAGTTCACGGAAATGGTTACGTAACGTACCGTGTGATTTTCGTGCACCCGTAACCGCATCCCGCCTCCTTTTGGTGCTGCCATGCGCTCTTGCGGGATTTCGAAGATCATGAAGTTCCTTCAGCGGCGCAATCAATTCTTTGGCTTTTTCCTCGCCTTGTCCTGCAATGGAGAGCGCGCATTCTAATAGCTTTAGTGAACCCCAAGAGTTTTCATAGATGCCTTGATTGGTTCTGATAGTATCCCTTAGTCCTCGAACATGAAACCCTTCGACTACCATTTGATCAAGGGCGAGAATTTCGTTGCCCCATTCTTCAATGGAATCGGTTGCGGGATAGAGTACTTCTTCGACCACCTCCTCGCCACGTCGTTGCCACCAAACAGGAGTGTCACGGTCCAAAGATTGGACTTGCCCCTTTAACTCGGAAAGTGGATCATCCTCGGTAGAAAATTCACCCAGAATGTCTGTCTCATGGGCTCGTTTGGAAATATTACCTTTGGGCCATTCGTTGAATGCTTTCCAGTAGAGCTGTTCTTCATACGGCAAGTCCGCCAGATAGCCAAGGTAGGTATGAACCTGTCCAGCATCGTTAATATCGTATGTCCTTAGGTACCAAGCACCTCGACAGCTGATGCTGCGCTCCTCAATTGTATATTTCTCGGGGTCTGCCTTGTATTTTATAAGAACCTCAGAATTGAAAAATGCAGGAGACATTTCCCAGGGCAAACCTGATTTCACAAAATAGTTCACGATGTGATCTGGTCCGCACGAAGTCTCTACGAGACGGCCATTCTTGCGATCAAAAATCTTAAACGAGGCGTATTGTTTAGTGCTGGCATTATCCTCGTCTCGCCATTCCTTAATGAGGTCTTCCTCGGTCAGATCCGTGTGGAGGACAATATGCCCAAAAGCGTAACTCGCATGATTCGGGATGGCGCCGTGACGATAGTAAAGATCTCTCGCACGGTAATCCCGTTGTTCGTGCTCTCCCCAACCGGAAAACGCCCCCCATGCAAACCTAGTGAAATCAAACTTTGTTACAAGAGATGTGCCGCTAAGTGCCATATAGGTCGCAAGATCCCGCCCACGAATAGTAACCGTACGGAGGTGCTTATTAACATCATCAATTCTGTTGTCTTGGACTACGATGACGTTTTCGATATCACCCCGTTCATCGAGACGACAAAACGCGTTCCGTTCGTCCATGTAATAAAGGTCAAGCGCATGCACGAGTTTTTGACTGATTTCGATATTCGACTGATATGCTTTCACACCCTCAAAGCTTCTTAGAAATACCAGCTTCTCGCCGCCTGAAAATATGTCACCGTCCGGACAATCGAGGGGAGGTTCAAGGTAGACTCGATGCCCTTTACCGCCACCATATGATCTTTGAATGCACCAAGTGTCCGTAATATTAATGTGTGCGTTGGCGAGACGTTCGTGATCCGGTGGATCGACAGCGGCTCGGGGCGCCAGAAAAGAGTGTAAATAAAGATGCGCGCCGGAAGCGTATAAAACAATCTCCTCGTTTTGCTCCCAAATCTTCGTAAGGATATCGACGCTCTCATCGGCCTGCTCAAGCCAATTCTCGTGGTTCGTATCCGGCATCCGAGCAAGATCAAGGAGCCTCTCAAAAAGTATAAGACTCATAAGGAAAATCCTTAGTTAAAAGTTGACAATCGGTACATTGGCCGGGTACGCAGCCCGAGTCGGCAGATGGTCAATCTTCGCGCTGCCGCTGAGCGTGAGATCGGTTCGATGGACGGAACAGTATGGAGTAAGTTAGGACCGGTGCCGATTCTCGTCGACCCTGCCATGCGAAAGCGGCTGGCTTCACACGGAGCGACCGATGTCCGGAACGGAGATCATCTTCGAGGTCAGCGAGGACGAACTGGACGGCGGGTATTCGGCCAGCGCGCTGGGTTTCGGCATCCATACGCAGGGTGACACCCTGGACCAGCTTCGCCGCAACGTCAGGGAAGCGGTGGATTGCTACTTCGACGAGGGCATGGGTCGGCCGCGCCCGATCCGGCTACGTTATGTGAGGGATGAACTTCTCGGAGCGTGAAGCTCCCGCGCGACCTGGGCGGCACCTTACCCCACCAAAGCGGCGCGCGTAGGCAGCCGGCGGATCGTCGCGCCGCCCGCCTTGTGTGCCTGGACCAGATCGTACTGCGCCTGAAGGTTAATCCAGAACTGCGGGTCGGTGCCGAACCAGTGGCCGAAGCGGAGGGCGGTGTCGCCGGTGATCGAGCGCTTGCCGGCGACGATCTGGCTCACGCGGTTGGGCGGCACGGCGATCTGGCGCGCGAAAGCGGTCGGGGCGATCCCGAGTTCTTCCAGCTCGCCCTTGAGGATTTCGCCGGGATGGACGGCTCTCGCAAACATCGGCGTGGCTCGGTTCATTCGGTGGTCGCCCGCCACATCTACAACTATATGGTGTGAAACCGCAATTCGTTTCTTCCCCCGATGTCACCCCGGACTTGTTCCGGGGTCCAGGGCCGCACGCACGGACGCCGGAGCGGTTGCCCTGGACCCCGGAACAAGTCCGGGGTGACAGCATTGCTGTTCGGTGGGGACGTATCCGCATGGCGCCGTATCGTTCGCGTGGAGGGACCATGACCGATCCGAAACCGACGCCAAACCGGACCGGGGGCGGGACGGAGTGAAGAGGGGGGTCACCTCCCCCCGTTACCCCTGGCGTCATGGTCGGTCGGTCGATGAGACTGGCTCTGAGGAATCGGCGGTAGCTGTCTGACTCACCGGGGAAAGCAGCCCGCGCGGCGCCTTGACGGGCGTGGTTTCTACCCGCCCGACGCCCTCGCCGTGTCCCCCGGGGACGCGAAACAGGGCAGCACCCCTGTCCCTTGTTCCCCATGAAACATCAGCCCCCGCCGAAATCGATCTCGTGCCCCAGCGCCTGGAGGTGCCGCTCGTGCCCGCCCATCGTGCCGAGGGGCAGGATCTCGTAGTTGACGAACGTCGTGATCGGCAGCGGCTCCAGCAGGGTTCGGATCCGGTCGTTGCTGTCGACGTCGATCAGGATGGCGTAGCCCGCGATGTCCTCGACCAGGCGGTGGACCATCGCGCCGTGCTCTTCGGCGATCCGGTCCAGCATCGCGTCGGTGCCGGCATAGTCGAGGTCGGGCGGGAGCGGCTTGGCGGGGCGGGCGAGGATCAGGAAGCGCTGCTTGCCCTCGGGCACGGGGTCGTTCTTCACGGGGCCGTTCTCCTCCAGCACGTAGACCCGGTAGGTCTCGTCGGGCCACATCGGGTTGCCTTCCAGGATCTCGCGCAGCCGGCGCCCGGTCTCCACCTCGACGTATATCGCGTAGCCGCGCACGAACATGATCGGGTGGATCGTGCAGACGCCGTCCATGTGGACGCCGACCCAGTGGGCGAGGCAGCCCGCGTGGCGCGCCGGCGTGTGCCACGGCCCGTGCGGCCGGGGCTCCTTCGAGGTGACGAGGAACAGCATCTCCGGATCCTCCCCTGCGCCGCCATCCTGGCGCCATCGTAGCGCCCTTTGGCACCGCGGGGCGAGTGCGGCATGATGGGCGGAGACGAAGGGGAGAACGGCGATGGGCGACGGAAAGATCGAGGGCTGGACCGAGGCGCCGGCGGAAGACGTGGGCGACGCGCTGGTCGCCGGGTTCGCCGCCGGCGGGATCGACCACCTGTTCTTCACCTCGGGGTCGGAGATCGGCTTCTTCCAGGAGGCCACCGCCAAGGCGCGCGCCCGGGGCGCCAACAACCCGATCCGGCTGATCGCCGTGCCGCACGAGCATGCGAGCCTCAACGCCGCGCTCGGCTTCGCGGCGGTGAGCGGCCGGCCGGCGGTGACCGCCGCCCATGTCGATTGCGGCACGATGCACTACGGCGGCGCCGTCCATACCGCGGCGCGCAGCCGCCTGCCGGTCGTCATCACCGCCGGCTTCCCGCCGACCTCCTACGCCGGAACCCTCAAGGGCGGGCGCGACGAGGGCGGCCATCTCTGGATGCAGGAGACCTTCGACCAGAACGGGATCGTCCGCAACTACGTCAAGTGGGACCACCGGCTGACCTGGCAGGACAACCCCGGCACGATCGCGAGCCGCGCGGTGCAGGTGACGCGGAGCGAGCCCTGCGGCCCGGTCTATCTGAGCTTCCCCAAGGAGCTCACCCTGCTCCCGGTCGACGGCGCCAGCTTCCCGAGCGCCGACCGGCTCGGCATCCCGCGCCCGGCCGCGCCGTCGAGCGAGGACGCGGACGAGGTCGCGCGCAGGCTGATCGCCGCGGAGAATCCGGTGGTCGTGGTGTCGGCCTCAGGCCGCGACCCGGCGACGGTCCCGGCGCTGGTGGAGCTCTGCGAGCTGCTCGGCCTCGCGGTCGTCGACTCGGTGCAGCGGAGCTACATGAGCTTCCCGTTCCGCCACCCCTGCTTCCAGACCCAGGCGGCGCTGGAGCGCGCGGATGCGGTGCTGGCGCTCGAGGCGGTCGTTCCCTGGGTGCCGGCGCGCAATTCGCCGGGGGCCGACGCGTTCGTCGTCTCGGCCGGGCTCGACCCGATCGAGATCGCCATCCCGACCTTCGAGTTCACCGCCGACATGCGTCTCGCCGCCGACTCTCTCGCGACGATCCGCGCCATCGCGGAGGCCGCGCGGGACCGGCTCACCGACGCCGACCGGGAGCGGATCGCCGCCCGCATGGACCGCCTCGCGGAAGGCTCCCGGGCGTGGATCGCGGCGGCGGAAGCGGCGGCCGAGGCGCATGCCGCGACCACCCCCATCGACCGGTTCTGGGCCGGCTACCGGATCGGCAAGATGCTCGACGACAACTGCATCGTTTTCGACGAGACCCTGCCACCCAACCGGCTCCGGGACTATCTCGACCGGAGCGCGCCCGGCTCCTATTTCGCCAATCCGGGCTCCAGCGGCGGCTGGGCGACCGGGGCGGCGCTCGGCGCCAAGCTCGCCGCGCCGGAGCGCGACGTGATCGCGGTCAGCGGCGACGGCTTCTACATGTTCGGAACGCCCGCCCCCGCGCTCTGGTCCGCCGCGCACCACGACGCGCCGTTCCTGCAGATCGTCTACACCAACCGAAGCTACACCACGGGAACCGAGCGGATCGTCAACAATTACGGCGCCGACAGCTACGCCGCCAAGGACGGGTTCCGGGGCGGCTGGTTCGACCCGCCGATCGACTTCGCCCGCGAGGCCGAGGCAGCCGGCGCCCACGGCGAAACCGTCCGCGACCCCGCCGAGCTCGACGCCGCCCTCGCCCGCGGCCTGGAGCAGGTGAGGAACGGCAGGCCCGCCCTGGTCTCGATCTGGCTCAAGCGGCTGCAGGGCGAGGATTGAGCGGGGGCCGTTCGCTCGGCCCCCCCCCTCACCCCGACCCTCTCCCCCGCTGGGGGAGAGGGAGATTCACGCGGCGCCGCTCCCCTTTAACCTTCTCCCCTCCCGCTTGCGGGAGGGGCCGGGGGAGGGCGTTCCCGCTCCAATGTTTCACCTGAAACGCCGATCCCCGCGGTCGATCCGGGACAGCGCCCAGGCGGCGGCGAGGCCGAGGAGGATCATCGGGATCGTCAGCCAGTTGGCGCGCTCCCAGGAGGCGAGGCCGGCGACCAGGGCGGCGAGGATCGGCGGGCCGATGAGCTGGTTCAGCATCAGCATCTGGCTGACCAGCCCGACGCAGGTCGACGCGAGGCCCGGCGCGGCGGCGAGCGCGCCGGTGCGGGCCAGCACGGCGGGCGGGATCATGCCGCCGACGAACGGCATGAAGATGGCGCAGGCGAGGCGGAGGCTCGGGTCGATGCCGTCGGCGAAGATGCCGGGCGTCGAAACCAGCATCCCGAGATAGGCGAGCGCCACGACGCGCGCCGACGACCAGCCGCGCCTGAGCAGCCAGCCGCCCAGCACGCAGCCCGGCGCGTTGACCACCATCGCGAGCGCCGCCCAGTACGCCGCCGCGTCGTGCGCGTAGCCCTGGCGCTCGATCAGGAAGGTCGGCAGGAACGCCGCGACCGAGATGTAGACCAGCGAATAAGCGGCGAAGCAGACCGCGAGCGTGGGCGGGCCGGGGCTGGTAACGGTCCTCCGGATGGCCTCGAGCATGGGCGTCGAGCCGCCGCCGCCGGTGGCCTCCCGCGCGCCGCGCGCCCCCCGCGTGGCCCAGGCCGCGAGGGCGATGGCGGCCAGCGCGAGCACGCCGTTCAATTGCCAGAGCCCGCGCCACGACGCGGCCTCGATCATGACGGGCGAGATCACTACCATCCCGGCGAGGCCGACCGGCATGTAGAACGCCCACAAGCCCAGCGCCATCGGCCGGTCGCGCTCGCGGCAGAAGGCGCCGATCACCGTCGGCCCGGCGGTCAGCACGGTGACGTAGCCGCAGCCCTCGACCAGGCGGGTGAGGAACAGTTCCGTCCCCGTCTCCGCGAAGCTGCCGAGCGCGGTGCCGAGGACGACGACGCCGAGCCCCGAGAGCAGCATCCTCCGGTGTCCGAAGCGGTCGGCGACGAAGCCCCACACCATCCCCGTCGCGACGCCCACGGCGGCGAGCGCCGAGACGATCCACCCCGCCTCGACCAGGCTGAGGCCCAGCTCGGCGCGCAGCACGGGGAGCGCCGCCGGCAGCTTGCCGATCTGGAACGCGGCCACGATGCCGGCGATCGTAATCGCCGCGACGGCGGCCCAGGAGGTGCTCTCCGCGCGGCTCCCGACGGCGGTCATCCGCGCCGGCGGGTCAGGCGCCGAACACCGGCTCGGGCAGGCCGCGCACGCCCGGATCGGTCGCGAACAGCGCGCCCGCGAGCGGTTGTTCTGCGAGCGCCGCGCGGTCCATGCGGAGCGAGGCGGTGGTGATGTAGAGCGTGTCGAGATCCGGCCCGCCGAAGGCGCAGGAGGTGACCTGCGGCACCGGCAGCTCGATGGTCCGCTCGACGGTTCCGTCCGGCGCGAAGCGGCTCACTTTGGCGCCGAACATGTGGGCGCACCAGACGAAGCCCTCCGCGTCCACCGTCGCGCCGTCCGGCACGCCCCGGTCCTCGGGGATCGCGGCGAAGACGCGCTTGTTCTCGAACGTGCCCCCCTCGAGGTCGAAGTCGAACGCCCAGATCTCGTGGCTGTAGCTGTCGGTGAAGTACATCGTGCTGGAATCGGGGCTCCAGCAGAGCGCGTTGGGGATCCGGATCTCCCGCATCGCGGGCTCGGCGTTGCCGTCCGCGTCGATCCGCCAGAGCGTCCCCCGGGGCTCGTGGCCGGGGTCGTTCATCGTCCCCACCCAGAACCGCCCGGCGCGGTCGACCTTGCCGTCGTTCATCCGGTTCTCGTTGAAGCGGCCCCCGCCCTCGGGGTCGCAGATCTTCTCGATCTTGCCGGTCTCCAGGTCGAGAAAATGCAGGCCGGTGCGGAGCCCCGCCACCAGCCGGCCCGGCCCGGCGAGCCCGATCGAGCCGGTCTCGGTCTCGATGAGCCAGCGCTTGCGCTCGCCGGTCGCGGGGTCCAGCCGGTGCACCGTCGGGTTGTTTATGTCGACCCAGTAGAGCGCAGCCTCGTCCGGCGACCAGACCGGGCTCTCGCCCAGCACCGCGTTGCCCTCGGCGGCGACTTCGACCTCGCTCATGGCGTTCCTCCCCGGGGCCAGTATCGCACCGGTGCGCCGCTTGCGGTATCCTCCGGCGCCTTCAGGAAACCGTATCGACAGGGGGATGACGGATGGGACGTCTCGACGGCCGGGTAGCGATCGTCACCGGCGCGGCGCAGGGGATCGGCGCGGCCTACGCCAAACGGTTCGCCGAGGAGGGCGCCAAGGTCGCAATCTGCGACCTGCTGGACTGCACCAACGTCGTCAACACGATTACCCAGTCGGGCGGCGAGGCGTTCGGGATGGAGGTCGACGTATCCGACGAGGCCCAGGTGGCGGCGCTCGTCGCCAAGACGGTCGAGACCTTCGGCAGGGTCGACGTGATGGTCCCCAACGCGGCGATCTTCGCGGTGCTCAACCGCCGCTCCTTCCTCGACATCGGGGTCGAGGAGTGGGACCGGGTGATGGCGGTCAACGTGCGCGGCGTGTTCGTCTGCATCAAGGCCGTGGTGCCGCAGATGAAGGAGCAGGGTTACGGCAAGATCGTCAACATCTCGTCCGCCACCGTGCAGCTCGGCGTCCCCTGGATGCTGCACTATGTCTCGTCCAAGGGCGCGGTCGACGCGATGACCCGCGCCTCGGCGCGCGAGCTCGGCGATTTCGGCATAAGGGTGAATTCCATCGCCCCCGGCTTCACCATGAGCGAGCAGATCGAGAGCCAGCGCGAGGCGCTCCAGTTCAACCTCGACATGAACCTCTCCGGGCGCGCCTTCAAGCGCGAGGAGATGCCCGACGATCTGCTCGGCACGATGGTCTTCCTCGCCTCCGCCGAGAGCGACTTCATGACCGGCCAGACCGTCGTGGTCGACGGCGGGCTGGTCATGCACTGACCGCGTTGAGACGCCCTCACCTGAGCAACCGGGCACATAGGTAACAGTTCTGACCGGGGGCATGGGTAACAGTTTTCTTGTTTTGTTCAGGTCTGATTTCAATCGGGTTTTTGCTGCCGGGCCGGTGGGGTTGTGGGTAACCCGCTTGGGTTATCCACAA
>JAJEHI010000112.1 GCA_022823775.1 Defluviicoccus sp.
ACCCAGACACTCCGCGACAAAACACAGCTTCTCGTCCATCCGACAGGTCTCCTTCCACGGCATCGGCCACCTCCCGGCCATGCCATAACCTGTCACCCATCTATCCGGTCTATTCCGTTACCTATCTATCCGGGCTGTACCGGGTGAGCGGCCCTCCCCCGCCCCCTCCCGCAAGCTGGAGGGGAGAAGGTAAGCAGGAGGAGGCGGCGAGCGGGTCCCCTCTCCCCACCGGGGAGAGGGTCAGAGCGAGGGGGCTCGCGGGCGGCTTCGTCGCGTCGAGATTGCGCGCCGGTCGGAGGCGCTTCATAGTTCTCGCCGCGCCGGGCCGGGCGGCCCGCGCGCGGGACGTCAAGAACCGGAAATGGGGGGAGAACATGAAACACTTAGGCAAGACAGCAGCCATGGCTGCGGGCCTGGCGATGGCGGCGGGCGCCGGCACGGTCGCCGTCTCGTCGGACGCGGCGGCGGCGTGGAAGCCCAAGAAGCCCGTCGAGTTCGTCATCATGGCGGGCAAGGGCGGGGGGGCCGACAGGCTCGCACGCTTCATCCAGGGCATCATCAAGAAGAACAAGCTCGCCGCGCTGCCCCTGGTGCCGATCAACAAGGGCGGCGGGTCCGGCGCGGAGGCGCTGCGTTACCTGAAGGACAAGCAGGGCGATCCGCATGTGATCATGGCGACGCTCAACAGCTATTACACCACCCCGCTGCGCAACCCGGGACTCGGCGTCGACATTTCCAAGTTCACCCCGATCGCGCGGCTGGCCGAGGACACGTTCCAGCTCTGGGTCCACTCCGACACCAAGATCATGTCGGTCAAGGACTACGTGGCCGCGGTCAAGAAGGCGGGGCCCAAGAACTGGAAGATGGGCGGCACCGGCAAGGGCCAGGAGGATTCGCTGGTCACCGCGATGCTGGAGGGCGCGTACGGAATCAAGGTGACCTACGTGCCGTTCAAGGGCGGAGGAACGGTCGCCAAGCAGTTGATCGGCAAGCACATCGACTCGACGGTCAACAACCCGTCCGAGCAGATCGGCTTCTGGAAGGCCGGCAAGTCGCGGGCGCTCGCGACCTTCACGCCGAAACGGCTGAAGGCCTTCCCGGACGTTCCGACCTTCGCCGAGCTCGGACAGAACCTGTCCTATTTCATGCAGCGCAGCGTGGTCGCCCCGGGCGGCATCCCGGCGGATGCGGAGGCCTATTACGTGGACTTGTTCGACAAGGTCTACAAGTCCGAGGACTGGCAGAACTACCTGACGAGCAAGGGGCTCCTCCCCGGCTGGCTGACCGGCAAGGCGCTCCAGGACTACTTCGTCAAGGAGCGTGAAGCGCATCGCAAGCTGCTGATGTCGATGGGCGAGATCAAGTAGCCGGGATTTCGCGATCCGGCCCGGCGCGGGGGCGCCGGGCCGGATATTTTCAGGTTTTCAGACGAAGGAGCCGCTCCCGATGCGCCGCGCGGAGCTCGTCATGGCTCTGGTCATGGCGGCGTTCTCGCTCTACATCATGTGGAAGTCGACCGAGCTGCCGGTCGGCTGGATCGAGGGCGAGGGGCCCGGCGGCGGCGCCTTCCCGTTCTGGCTCGCCGCGGGGATGCTGGTCTGCTGCGGGTGGATCGTGCTCCGCTGGGCGCGGCGCCAGAGCCCGCCATCGCGCTCCGAAGAACCCTATATGGACCGCACGGCCCTCAGGGTCTTCGCCATCGGCGCGGGCTCGCTGCTGGCGATGATCGGGCTGATCCACATCGTCGGCGTCTATGTGGTGATCCCGCTCTATCTGATCTTCTACATGCGGGGGATCGGCCACCATGCCTGGTCGGTGACCGCTCCGCTCGCGCTCGCGATGCCGGTGGCGGCCTTCCTGTTCTTCGAGATCGCGCTCAAGATCACCCTGCCCAAGGGGTACACCGAGCCCGCCTTCTACCCGCTTTACGAGATGCTCCTCTGATGGAGATCCTGGGGCTCCTCCTCGAAGGTTTCGCGGTCGCGCTCGAGCCGATCAACCTCGCGCTGATCGTCGCGGGGTGCATCGCGGGCCTGTTCATCGGCGCGATGCCGGGGCTGGGATCGGTCAACGGGGTGGCGATCCTGCTGCCGATGACCTTCCTGGTGCCGCCGACCTCGGCGATCATCTTTCTCGGCTCGCTTTACTACGGGGCCATGTACGGGGGCGCGATCAGCTCCATCATGCTGGGAATCCCGGGCGCCTCGACGGCGGTGGCGACGACCTTCGACGGCCGCCCGATGGCGCTCCAGGGCAAGGCGGACCGGGCGCTGGTCGCCGCCGCCACCGCGTCCTTCGTCGGCGGGACCATATCGGTCGTCCTGTTCACGCTGTTCGCGCCGCCCTTGGCCGACTTCGCGCTCGCCTTCGGACCGCCGGAGGAATTCGCCCTCCTGATGCTCGCCTTCGCCACCTTCATCGGGCTCGGCGGCGACGATATCCCGAAGACCTTCTTCTCGATCTTCATCGGGCTGATGTTCAGCGCCGTCGGGCTCGATATCGTCAGCGGCAATCCCCGGCTGATCTTCTTCGACCTCCCGGGCTTCTACCACGGCATCAACTTCCTCGTTCTCGCGATCGGCATTTACGGCATCGGCGAGATCCTGTGGACCGTCGAGACCACGCGGGGCGAGATGGTGGTGAGCCGGGCGGCGGTCACGATCCGCGGCGTCGTCCGCGCGCTCGCCGATCTCCGCCACAACATCCGCTCGATGCTGATGGGCTCCTTCCTCGGCTATTTCGTCGGCATCCTGCCGGCCGCGGGCGCCACGCCGGGCTCGCTGATGGCCTACGGGGTCGCGCGCACGATGTCGAAGAACCCGGAGACCTACGGCAAGGGCAATGTCGACGGCGTCGTCGCGCCCGAGTCCGCCAACAACGCGGCGAGCACGGGCTCGATGTTGCCGATGCTGACCCTCGGCATCCCCGGCTCGCCGACGACGGCGATTCTGCTGGGCGGCATGGTGATCTGGGGGCTGGAGCCCGGGCCGATGCTGTTCATCGAGCACAAGGAGTTCGTCTGGGGGCTGATCGCGAGCCTATACGCGGCGAACCTGTTCGCGCTCCTCATCAACATCGCCTTCATCCCGGCTTTCCTGATGGTGCTCCGCATGCCCTTCACCGTCCTGGCGCCGGTGATCTTCATCCTTTGCGTGGTGGGCGGTTACGCGCCGACCCAGGATATGCACGACGTGTGGCTGATGCTGATCTTCGGCGTGATGGGCTATCTGATGCGAAAGCTCGACTACCCTCTGGCGCCCGCCGTGCTGGCCATCGTCCTCGGGCCGCTCGCGGAAGCCTCGGTGCGCCAGTCGTTGATCATGGCGCACGGCTCGTTCGGCATCTTCTTCGAACGCCCGATCTCGGCGATCATCATGGCGATCGCCATCGGCCTGTTCGCCTGGCCCCTGATCATGGTGGTCCGGCGGCTCGTCGGCCCCGCCCGCGCGGATTAGGCAAGCGCGGCGGCGCGCACCGCGTCGGGAGTGAAGGGGATCCGCCTGAGCCGCAGCCCGGTCGCGGCATGGACCGCGTTGCCGATCGCGGCCGCCGTCGGGCCGGAGGTAGCCTCGCCGGCGCCGAGGAAGGGCTCTCGCCCGGGGTCGATCAGGATCGTCTCGAACTCCGGCACGTTGTCGAATCCGAGGATCGGATAGGTCTCCCAGTCGCGGCTGGTAATGCCGCCGCCGTCGAACGTCACCGCCTCGTGGAGCGTCCAGCTCGCAGCCTGGATCGCCCCGCCTTCGAGCTGCGCCGTGAGCCCGGCGCGGTCGACGATCTCCCCGGCATCGGCGGCGATGACGCAGCGCTCAAGCCTGATTTCGGCGGCGTCGGTGACCGAGACTTCCATGACGACGGCGGCGTAGGCGGCGATGTTCTTGTAGCGGGAGAACGCGATCCCGCGCCCGCGGCCCTCGGGGCAGTCCTTGCCGGACGGGTCGAGGCGTTCGGCCGCGGCCTCGATCGCCGCCCGTCCGCGCGGGTCGGACAGATGCCGCAGCCGGAACGCCACCGGATCGATTCCCGCCTCCGCCGCCAGCTCGTCCATGAAGGACTCGATGGCGAAGACATTGGGGTAGGCGCCGAGCGACCGGAGCGCCGAAACCCGGAGCGGCATGCCGCGTACCAGGTGCTTGACCAGGCGCTTGTCCGGCAGGTCGTAGAGCGGGTCGAGATTGCGGTGGATGCCGATATGGGGCCCCATCGCCGGACCCATGACCGGCGGGGTCAGCGGCTCGGCGAGAAACCGCGTGGAGAGAAGGCGCGCCGGGCCGATTTTGTCCGGCCCCGACCGGGGGCGCATCATGTAGGTGTCGCTGAAGCTCTCGTGCGACCAGGCGACGATCCCGCCGTCGGCGTCCAGGCTCGCCCGCAGATCCATCGACGCGCAGGACCCGTAGGGTTCCCAGGCGTGCTCCTCCTCCCGCGTCCATTTGAGCAGCACCGGCGCGCCGGGAAGCGCGCGGGCGACGATGGCGGCGTCGAGAGCCGCGTCGTCGGCGCCGTTGTGGCCGTAGCACCCCGCCCCCGGGGAATGGACGATGCGGATATCCTCCGGCGCCATGTCGAAGGTCTCGGCGAGAGCGGCGCGGAGGAAGTAAATCCCCTGGCTGTGCGAGACGAC
>JAJEHI010000012.1 GCA_022823775.1 Defluviicoccus sp.
CGTCGCGGCGTCGCTGTGGCGCGCCGGGTCGGCGAGCGGCAACCCGCAGGCCGCGCGCACCGCCTGCTCGAACTGGCTCGCGGCGCAGGCATCGAGCGTCCAGTGGCCCGAATTGTGCACCCGGGGCGCGATCTCGTTGGCGAGCAGGGCGCCGCCGCGCGCGACGAAGAACTCGACCGCGAGCACCCCGACATAGTCGAGCGCCTCCGCGATCCGCGCCGCCAGCGCGCGCGCCTCGCGGTCGACCGCCGGGGCGATGCGCGCCGGAACGCGCGAGGTGCGGAGGATGCCGTTCTCGTGCTCGTTCTCCGCGGTGTCGAACGCGGCCGCCGCGCCGTCGCGGGCGCGCGCGATCACCACCGAGACCTCGCATTCGAAATCGACGCGCTCTTCCAGGATCGCGCGGCCGGCGCCGAGTTGCCGCCACGCCGCCTCCGGGTCGGAATCGGCGCGGATTTCCCGCTGGCCCTTGCCGTCGTATCCGAGCCGTGCCGTCTTGAGGATCGCGGGCGCGCCGATTTCGGCCATCGCCCGGCGGAGGTCGGCGGCGGACGCGACCGGTGCAAACCGGGTCGTGGAGACGCCGATACCGTTGAGAAAGGACTTCTCCGCCACCCGGTCCTGGGCGACCGCGAGCGCCCGCGCGTCGGGGCGGACCGGAACCGTCCCGGCGAGCCGCTCTACCGTCGCGGTCGGGATGTTCTCGAATTCGAGCGTAACGACATCGACGGCGTCCGCGAACGCGGCCAGCGCCGTCTCGTCCCCGTAATCCGCGCGGGTCGCGAACGCCGCGACCTCGGCGGCGGGGGCGTCCGTTTCGGGGCAATAGACGTGGCAGCGATAGCCCAGCCTCGCCGCCGCCATCGCGATCATCCGGCCGAGCTGGCCGCCGCCGAGGATGCCGATGACGGAACCCGGCGGCAGGGTCGCCGGCGCGGCGGCCATGTCAGCCCCCGCTATCGACCGGGTCCACGGGGACGGCGGCGGTCTGGCGCCGGCGCCAGTCGTCGAGCCGGTCGGCGAGCGCGGGGTCGAGCAGGGCCAGCACCGAGGCCGCGAGCAGGCCGGCGTTGATCGCGCCCGCCTTGCCGATGGCGACGGTCCCGACCGGGACGCCGCCCGGCATCTGGACGATCGAGAGCAGGCTGTCGAGGCCGGAAAGCGCCTCGGAGCGGACGGGCACGCCGAATACGGGGAGCGTCGTCATCGCGGCGACCATGCCCGGCAGATGGGCCGCGCCGCCGGCGCCGGCGATTATCGCCCTGATTCCCCGCCCGCGCGCCTCCCGCGCGTAGGCGTAAAGCCGCTCGGGCGTGCGGTGCGCCGAGACCACGCGGGTCTCCACCGCGACGCCGAGCTCCTCGAGCACGTCCGCCGCGTGGCTCATCGTCGGCCAGTCCGACCGGCTGCCCATGATCACGCCGACCAGCGGCGCGTCGTCCTTCCGCTTCTCTTCGGGCAAGATCCGTGCCTCCGTCGGGAGTCAGGCGATGATGTCGGGGACCAGCAGGGCGCGGATGCGCGCGATCTCGTCCTTCAACCTCAGCTTGCGCTTCTTGAGCCGCTGCACCTGCAGCTGGTCGTAGACCGGCGTCTCCGAGATCCGGGCGATCACGTCGTCGAGATCGCGGTGCTCCGTCTCGAGCTCGGCGAGACGCCGCCGCAGGGTGTCCTGCTCTCCCATGGTACCGTTACAAGTGTCCGCGCAAACCGGCGGCACGATAGCAGAATGCGCTCCGAACCGTTATCACTGGTGGCGTCCGCATCGCAGAGAATCGAGGAGAAAAGCGTGGCCGCCGAATTTCCCGACCATCCGTTCTGGGATTTTTCGCTCCGGGTCTATGGCAGCGAGGGTGTGCCGGAGGCGTGCCTCGTGTTGCAGGAGCGCCACGGCATCGACGTGAACGTCCTGCTCTACTGCTTCTGGCTCGGCGCGAGCGGGCGGGGGACGCTCGACGACGGCGAGATCGCCGCGGTGTGCCGGACGGTCGATGCCTGGCACCGTGACGTCGTCCGCGCCGTCCGCGCCGTCCGCCAGCGGCTGAAGGGCGGGTTCGGCGGGGCGCCGGTCGCGCTCTCGGAGCCGCTCCGCCGCCGGGTCGCGAAGATCGAGGTCGACCTTGAGCATGTCGAGCAGCTGATGCTGGCGGGCTCGCTCGCCCGCGAGGACGACGAAAGCCTCGACGAAGGCTCGCGGCTGGACCATGCCCTCCGCAATGCCGCCGCCTATTTCCGGGCGGTCGGGATCGAGCCCGACGCGGCCGACGCCGCCCAGACCGCGATCGTCCTCGGCCCCGCCTTCGATGCCCTCCCTCACGCCGCCGTCGCGGACGCCGCCCGGGCGACGCTCGCCCCCTGATCGCCCGCGCCTCCCGCGAGAGTCGATTGCATCCACCGCCCGGCGGGGTATCCTGATTCCAACGCACCGAAGGGAACGGGAGGACGGTCGATGACTGTCGAAGAGCAGGTCGCCTCCTTGAAGGCTCGCCACGCCGAGCTCGAGGAGGCGCTGACCCAGGAAAACGCGCGGCCCATGCCGGACGCCGCGACGATCGCGGACCTCAAGAAACGCAAACTCAGGATCAAGGACGAACTCGCCAGGCTGACGGTAGCGACCGGCTAGATCCGCGACTCGGACGCTTCCGCACGGTGCCGGGCTTCTTCGCCGCCATCCCCACCGAGGAGGAGATGCCGTGAGCGAGCGCTACGACGAAATCTACCGCCGTTCCATAGACGACCCGGAGGGCTTCTGGGCCGAAGCCGCCGCGGCGATCGACTGGCACCGAAGCTGGGACCGCGTGATCGACGACGGGGCGCAGCCGGCGGCGCGCTGGTTCGCGGGCGGCATGCTGAACACCTGCCACAACGCGCTCGACCGCCATGTCGAGGCGGGGATCGGCGACCGGACGGCGCTGATCTACGACAGCCCGGTCACCGGCGCGCAACGGCGCTTCACCTACGCCGGGCTCCGGGACCGCGTGGCGCGGTTTGCGGGCGCCCTCGCGGCGCGCGGCGTGGGCCGCGGCGACCGGGTGGTGATCTACATGCCGATGGTGCCCGAAGCGGCGATCGCGATGCTGGCCTGCGCCAGGATAGGCGCGGTCCATTCGGTCGTCTTCGGCGGGTTCGCGGCCAACGAGCTCGCCGTCAGGATCGACGATTCGACGCCCAGGGCGATCGTCGCCGGCTCCTGCGGGATCGAGCCCGGCCGGGTCGTCCGCTACAAGCCGCTCCTCGACCAGGCGATCGAGACCGCCCGCCACAAGCCCGATTTCTGCGTCATCCTGCAGCGCGAGGCCGAACCCGCCGAGCTGGTTCCCGGACGCGACGTCGACTGGGACGAGGCCGTCGCGGCCGCCTCGCCGGTCGACTGCGTCCCGGTGGCGGCGACCGATCCGCTCTACATCCTCTACACGTCCGGCACCACCGGCCAGCCCAAGGGGATCGTGCGCGACAACGGCGGGCATGCCGTCGCCCTCAATTGGTCGATGCCCAACATCTACGACATCGCGCCGGGCGAGGTCTTCTGGGCCGCCTCCGATGTCGGCTGGGTGGTGGGGCACTCCTATATCGTCTACGCGCCGCTGCTGAACGGATCGACCAGCATCCTGTTCGAGGGGAAGCCCATCGGCACGCCCGACGCGGGCGTCTACTGGCGCGTGATCGCCGAGCACGGCGTCAAGGCGCTGTTCACCGCGCCCACCGCCTTCCGCGCGATCAAGAAGGAAGACCCCGACTGCGCGCTGCGCGCGGACTACGACATGTCGGGCTTCGAGACCTTGTTTCTCGCCGGCGAGCGGGCCGACCCCGACACCGTCAAGTGGGCCGAGGACCATCTAGGCGTGCCGGTGATCGACCATTGGTGGCAGACCGAGACCGGATGGCCGATCGCCGCCAACTGCGTCGGCCTCGGGCGGGCGCCGGTCAAGCACGGCTCGCCGACCCGCGCCGTCCCCGGCTGGGATCTGCGGGTGCTCGACGAGGCGGGCAGGGAACGACCGGCGGGGGAGATCGGCGCGCTGGTCGCGCGTCTGCCCATGCCGCCCGGCTGCGCGCCGACGCTGTGGAATGCCGACGAACGTTTCCGCGAGGCCTATCTGACCGAGTTCCCGGGTTGCTACGCGACCGCCGACGCCGGTTATATCGACGACGAAGGCTACGTGTTCGTGATGGCCCGGACCGACGACATCATCAACGTCGCCGGGCACCGGCTGTCGACCGGCGCGATGGAAGAGGTGCTCGCCGAGCATCCCGACGTCGCCGAGTGCGCGGTGATCGGCGTCGCCGACTCGCTCAAGGGCCAGGTTCCGTTCGGACTGCTGGTCCTCAAGGACGGGGTCGCGCGGGACACGGGCGCGATCGTCGACGAGGCGGTCGGCATGGTGCGCGGGCGGATCGGCCCGGTCGCCGCCTTCAAGTCGGCCTCGGTGGTGGCCCGCCTGCCCAAGACGCGGTCGGGCAAGATCCTGCGCGGCACGATGCGCCAGATCGCCGACGGCGAGGAGTGGAAAATGCCGGCGACCATCGAGGACCCGGCGGCCCTCGACGAGATCGCGGCGTCGCTGGGCGCGGCCGGCTACCCGAGCTGAGACTCGGGGTCCGGCGGCGGGTCGGGCTCGGTCCGCGCCAGCTGTTCCACGGGAAACACGTCGTCGCCTTCGTCCACCGGCTCGGGGACGTATCCCGCCTTTTCCAGCGCCGCGTCGAGATCGGCGCGGGTGCACAGCTCCAGCCCGACCGGCTCGCGCGGCTTGATGTTCGCCATGTTCCAGTGGGTGCGCTCGCGGATCGCGACGATGGTCGGCTTGGTGGTGCCGATCAGCTTGGAAATCTGGCCGTCCGAGAGGTCCGGGCAGTTGCGCACCAGCCAGGCGATCGCGTCCGGCTTGTCCTGGCGGCGGGCCACCGGGGTGTAGCGCGGGCCCTTGGTACGGGGCGACGGGCGGGGAATGTCCTGCACCGCCATCTCGAGGCGCGCCGCCGGATCGGCGCTGCACCGCTCGATCTCCTCGCGGGTGAGCTGGCCGTTGGAGATCGGATCGAATCCGATCATCCCGATCGCGACCTCCTCGTCGGCGATGCTCTGCACCTCGAGCTCGTGGAGGCCGCAGAACGCGGCGATCTGCTCGAAGGTGAGGGCGGTGTTCTCGATCAGCCACACCGCGGTGGCCTTGGGCATCAGGGGGTTGTCCATGCGCTTTCTCTCGTCGCGTCCCGGGCTCTCCGGGACGTGTTCAAACGGTTAGCACGATCTTACCGATATGGGCGCTCGATTCCATCAGCGCGTGCGCCCGGGCGGCCTCGTCGAGCGCGAAGGTGGCATGGACGACCGGCCGCACGCTCCCCTCGGCCAGCAGCGGCCACACCTCGCGTTCGAGCGCCTCGGCGATGGCGCCCTTCTGGGCGACGGTGCGGGGCCTGAGCGTCGAGCCGGTCAGGACCAGCCGCTTGACCATCAGGAGGCCGAGCGGGATCGTCGCCTCCGCCCCCTCCCGGACCGCGATCTGGACCAGCCGCCCCTCGACGGCGAGCGCGCGGACGTTGCGCGCCAGATAATCCCCGCCCACCATGTCGAGGATCAGGTCGACGCCGCGCTTCTCCGTCAGCTCCCTGACGACGGCGACGAAATCCTCCTCGGCGTAGACGATGCCGCGCTCGGCGCCGAGCTCCTCGCAGAAGGCGCATTTCTCCTTCGTCCGGGCGGTCGCGAACACGCGGGCCCCGAAGGCGCGCGCGATCTGGATGGCGGTCGTGCCGATCCCGCCCGAGCCGCCGTGGATCAGCACCGTCTCGCCGGCGCGCAGCCGCCCGCCGTCGAACAGGTTGGTCCAGACGGTGAAGAAGGTCTCCGGCAGCGCCGCCGCCTGCACCATGTCGAGCCCGTCCGGGACCGGCAGGCATTGCGGCACCGGCACCGCGCAGTATTCGGCATAGCCGCCGCCGCTCACCAGCGCGCAGACGGCATCGCCCGGCGCCGGTCCGGACACGCCGGGACCGAGCGCCGCGACCTCTCCGGAGAGTTCCAGCCCGGGCAGGTCGCTCGCCCCGGGCGGCGGCGGGTAGTTGCCGCGGCGCTGGGCAACGTCGGGGTAGTTGACGCCGGCCGCCGCGACCCGGACCAGCACCTCGCCCTCGCCGGGCTCGGGCACCGGGCGGGTGCAGGGGCGCAGCGTCTCGGGTCCGCCGGGCTCGGAGATCTCGATCGCCTTCATCGAAGCGGGAACGCTCTGGGTCATCGCGGCAAGTCGGGGGTGGGTCGAACGGGTTGCCTGTCTAGCGGCTGGGCGACACACTGGCAAGACGGATCGCAGGAGGGCCGGCGGCGTGGACGAAGAGGATCTGGCATTCCGGAAGGGGCCCGCGAAGCTGCGCGACCTCGACTCGCTCTCCATCGAGGAGCTCGAGGAGTACATCGACGAGCTCGAGGCGGAGATCCGCCGCGTCCGGGACGACATCGAGAAGAAACAGCGCCACCGCGCCGGCGTCGAGGGGCTGTTCAAGCGCGGCTAATGTTTCACGTGAAACAAAGGTCAGCATTCTTGACCTATGTTTCACGTGAAACATTAGCGAGAAACGGTATTTTTTCCGTCCCCCGGGGACGGAACGACAGCCCGCTCGCGCCCCTGAACCCGGTCCTGAGAAGCGCGTGGCGGGGAAAACCGGCGGCCTGCTAACGGTTTGCGGCCCGGTCTTCGCATGACGGTTCCGCGCGGCACGGAGTCATTAGTGCATCAAAACCAGAGACATCAAGATGCTCGAATGCCCTCTCCCGGCCCCTCCCGGAGGAAGGGGAGAGGCGCCGGAGAGGCCCGCCGCGCGGGAACGGTTGCGCGACAGGGACATTGCCCGCTCGCCGGCGGTTCCGGAGAAGCGCGCGGTCTGTCGTTCGCCCCGCTGTCGCCCCGGCACAAGTCCATTGCTGTCCGGTTTAGACTCAGGTGCCGACGCCGCCCCCCCCCGTCATGGCCGGACTCGTTCCGGCCATCCACGTCTCGCGGCATCGCGGTACGAGCCGGGAGGGAACGAGGCAGCGGTCCCACGTGGATGCCCGGAACGAGTCCGGGCATGACGATACGGGGGCGGTGGCGGAGGACGTTCGCACCGCCCGCGCGTGTCCCGATACGGTCGATGCGTCGGAAGGCCGCTTGAACCGACGGCTTGAACCCGACCCAGCCCGCTAAACCGGACAGCAGTGGCGCAAGGCCGGGGTGACAGGCTTGGGGGCCCGCCGCGGCGCGGGCTCCTCTTCGGCCACTGGCGAGAAATGCGCGCTAATGCGCCTCGGCCCAGCTGCGGCCGCGGCCGGTTTCGACGGTGAGCGGCACGCTGAGATGGGCGGCGGTCTCCATGGTCCGGGCGACCAGCGCCGCGGTCTCGTCGAGTTCGCCGTCGGGGACCTCGAACAGCAGCTCGTCGTGCACCTGGAGCAGCATCCGGGCGCCGAGACCCGCGTCCGCGAGCGCGTCCGGCAGGCGTATCATGGCGCGCTTGATGATGTCGGCCGCCGCGCCCTGGAGCGGCGCGTTGATCGCGGCGCGCTCCGAGAAGTTGCGCCGCGCCGGGTTCTTGTCCGCGATCGCCGGGGTATGGCAGCGCCGCCCGAACGCCGTCGTCACGTAGCCGTTGGCCCGCGCGAAGGCCTTGGTGGTCTCCATGTAGTCCCGAATGCCGGGATAGTGCTCGAAATAGGCCTCGATATAGGCCCGCGCCTCGCTCTGCGGGATGCCGAGCTGGCGCCCGAGGCCGAACGGGCTGATGCCGTAGATGATCCCGAAATTGATCGCCTTGGCGCGGTTGCGCACCGCCGGGTCCATCCCCTCCACCGGCAGCCCGAACACCTCGCCCGCCGTGCGTGCGTGGATGTCCGCGCCCTCGTGAAAGGCCTGCTTGAGCGCCTCGATATCGGCGACATGGGCGAGCAGCCGCAGCTCGATCTGCGAATAGTCGGCCGACAGCAGCGTATGGCCCTTCTCGGCGACGAAGGCCTTGCGGATCTTGCGCCCGTCTTCGGTGCGGACCGGGATGTTCTGCAGATTGGGCTCGTTCGAGCTCAGCCGCCCGGTCGACGCGATCGCCTGTCCGAACGAGGTATGCACCCGCCCGGTCGCCGGATTGACCGCTTCGGCGAGCGCCTCGGTGTAGGTGCTCCGGAGCTTGGCGAGCTGGCGCCAGTCGAGGACCAGCCTGGGCAGGGTATGGCCCTGCGCGGCGAGCCCTTCGAGGATGTCCGCGCCGGTCCCGTAGGCGCCCTGCTTGGTCTTCCTGCCGCCTTCGAGCCCCATCTCCTCGAACAGCACCGAGCCGAGCTGCTTGGGCGAGCCGATGTTGAAGTCGTGCCCCGCCTCCCGGTAGATGTCCTCGGCGAGCGCCGCCCCTCTTTGCTCGAAGTCGCGCGAGAGCGCGCCCAGCACCGAACCGTCGACCTTGATTCCGGTGCGCTCCATGCCGGCGAGCACCGCGACCAGCGGGCGTTCCAGCGTCTCGTACACCGTCGCCATGCGGTCCGCGACCAGCCTCGGCTTGAGCAGGCGGTGGAGCCGCCCGGTCATGTCGGCGTCCTCCGCCGCGTAGTCGCGCGCCGCCTCCAGCGGCACCTCGGCGAAGGTGACCGCCTTCCTCCCCGAGCCGGCGACGTCGGAGAACTTGATGTTGGTGTGCCCGAAATGGAGCTTGCAGAGCTCGTCGAGCCCGTGCCCGTGCATCCCGGCCTCGAGCACGTATGAGAGCAGCATCGTGTCGTCGACCGGCGACACGTCGATGCCGTAGCGCGCCAGCACCTCCATGTCGTACTTGATGTTGTGGCCGATCTTGAGGACGCCGGGATCCTCCAGGAGCGGCTTGAGGGCGGCGAGAGCGTCGGTAAGCGGGATCTGCCGCGGCGCGTCCTCCGGCCCGTCGATCAGGTCGCCCGTCCCGCCGCCGGGCGCGACGTGGGCGAGCGGGACGTAGCAGGCCCGGCCGGGCTCCACGGAGAGCGAGACGCCCACGAGCTCGGCCCGCATCGAATCGAGCGAGGTGGTTTCGGTGTCGACCGCGACCGCGCCCGCGCGCGTCGCCTCGGCGATCCATTGCGCGAGCTCCGCCGCGTCGTCCACCAGCGAATAGTCCGGCCCTTCCGCCTCCCGGTCCGGCGCGGCGGCGTCATCGCCGGTCGCGGCGAGGCCGACCGCGGTTCCGATCTGGGCCAGCATCGACTTGAACCCGTGCTCGCGCAGGAACCCGCCGAGCGTCTCCGCGTCGGGCGGGACCGCGATCAGATCGTCGACCGCCTGCTCCACCGGCGCGTCGATCCTGAGCGTCACCAGGTCGCGCGAGACCCGCGCCATGTCGGCGTTCTCGATCAGGTTCTGGCGCCGCTTGGGCTGCCTGATCTCCTCGGCCCGTTCGAGAAGCGTGTCGAGATCGCCGTAGGTCCGGATGAGCTCCGCCGCCGTCTTGATCCCGATCCCCGGCACGCCGGGGACGTTGTCGGTGGAATCGCCGGCGAGCGCCTGCACGTCGATCACGCTCTCCGGTCCGACGCCGAAGCGCTCGATCACCTCGTCGCGCCCGACGGTCAGGTTCTTGGCCGGATCCAGCATCGAGACGCCGTCGTTCACGAGCTGCATCAAATCCTTGTCGGACGACACGATCACCACCTCGTGGCCCTCCTCGCGGGCCATGCGGGCGAAGGTGGCGATCAAATCGTCGGCCTCGAAGCCGGGCAGCTCGATGCAGGGCACGTTGAAGGCGCGCGTCGCTTCCCGGATGAGGCCGAATTGCGGCACCAGCTCTTCCGGCGGATCGCTCCGGTTCGCCTTGTAGTCGGGATAGATGTCGTTGCGGAACGACACGCGCGAGCTGTCGAAGATCACCGCGAAGCGGCGCGTGCCGGCATCGCTCAACAGCTTCGCCAGCATCTTCGAGAAGCCGAACACCGCGTTGACCGGGACGCCTTCCGGGTTGGTCATCGGCGGCAGGCCGTAAAAGGCGCGGAAAATGTACCCCGACCCGTCGACCAGATAGACCGGTTCCGCGCCGTCCTGTCCGGTCTCCGCCATCTCGCCCTCCGTCCGCCCGGTCCGACGAAGGATGCTGAATGCGCCGGGCTTTGTCGAGCCGGGGCTATGCTCCCCTCCCGCTTGCGGGAGGGGTTGGGGGAGGGCCTCGGCGGGCCTTTGCCGGGCTCCGCCTTTCGCTGGCGCGGCCCCCACCCGGCCTCCCCCGCAAGCGGGGGAGGAGTCTTCCGCCGTACCGCGGTGCCGCGAGACATGGATGCCCGGAACAATTCCACCGCTGTCCGGTTTAACTTCGGAACGGGCTCTGTGCCGACACGCGAGACCGTCTTCGCCTCCTCGCTGTCGCCCCGGCCTTGAGCCGGGGTCCAGGGCCACAGGCACCGTCGTCGCCCAGCTCCCCTCGGATCGGCATCGGGGGCAGGCCTGGACCCCGGCGCAAGGCCGGGGTGACAACAGGGGGGACAAAGAGGGCAGATGCGGGCGGGCCGCGATCCGTGTCTCAATCCGGCGGAAGGGTTTCGGGAACGGACAGGAAAAAGCTCGTGGATGGTCGGCCTTTGCCGACCATGACGGGATGGGACAGGACTAAGTCCCGGCCTCCCCGCCCTCCTCCGCGAGGACGGCGCCGGCGAGGTAGAGGGAACCGCAGACCAGCACCCGGGACGGTCCGGGATGGCGCCGCGCGATGGCGTCGAGGGCATCGGCGGCGGCGGGGCAGGGGTGCGCGTCGACGCCGAGGGCGCGCGCGGCCTGGGCGAGCCGCTCCGGGGGGTGGCAGGCATAGGCGCCGGGTACCGGCACGCCGCGGAAGCTCGCGATCCCGCCGGCGAGCGGCGCGAGGAACTCCTCCGGCGGCCGGACGGCGAGATGTCCCATCACAAGGTGCAACGGCAGGTCCGACCAGCCTTCCGTCACCCGCGCCAGCGCTTCGCCGGCGGAGCGGTTGTGTCCGCCGTCCAGCCAGAGCTCCCGATCCGGGCCGAGCCGCGCCGACAACCGGCCGCCCGCCAGCCGCTGCAGCCGCCCCGGCCAGCGAGCGGCGGCGATGCCGGCCTCGATCGCCGCCCGGTCGAGGGCCGGCCAGCCGAGCGCCCGCGCGGCGGCCGCGGCGATGCCGGCGTTTTCCAGCTGGTGAGGACCGATCAGGCCCGGCGGCGGGATTTCGAACGCGCCCTTCGCGTCGCGGAACGACCGGCCCTCCATGCGCCATTCCCGGCCGTGCCTCAGCAGCGGCGCGCCGATTTCGGCGGCGCGCGCGGCGATGACCTCGTCCGCTTCCGGGCGTTGCGGCCCGATCGCGGCCGGGACCCCGGGCTTCAGGATCCCCGCTTTCTCGAAGGCGATCTCGGGGACGGTCTCGCCGAGGAAATGGACGTGGTCGCGCGAGACCGGCGTGATGACCGAGAGCGCCGGAGCCCGAATGACGTTGGTCGCGTCGAACCGCCCGCCGAGCCCGGTCTCGATCAGCGCTATATCGGCGGGCACGCGGGAGAAGGCGAGGAAGGCGGCCGCCGTGGTGATCTCGAAAAACGTGATCGGGGCGCCGCCGTTCGCCTCCTCGCAGGCCGCGAGCGCGTCGTTCAGCGGTTCCTCCCCGATCGGCCGGCCGCGAACCCCGATCCGCTCGTTGAAGCGGATCAGATGCGGCGATACGTAGACATGGGCGCTCAGCCCCGCCGCCTCGCAGATCGCCTTGACGAACGCGATTACCGAGCCCTTGCCGTTGGTGCCGGCGACGTGGACGACCGGCGGCAGCGCGCGGTCGGGGCGGTCGAGCGCGTCGAGCAGACGCTCGATCCGGTCGAGGCTCAGGTCGATCAGCTTGGGGTGGAGGCGGGTCAGCCGTTCGAGAACGGCGTCACTCGGCAACGGCGGCGTCCGGCGTCCGCTCGGCGGGCGGCGCCGGCAGTTCGAGCTCGGCCTCCGGGTCCGGCGTTTCGAGAGGATTCGTCAGCAGGTCGATCAGGTCGGCCAGCGTGTCCCGCATCTCCGCGCGCGGCACCACCATGTCCACCATGCCGTGTTCGAGGAGGTATTCGGCGCTCTGGAAGTTCTCCGGCAGGGTCTCGCGGATGGTCTCCTCGATCACCCGCCGTCCGGCGAAGCCGATGGTCGCGCCGGGCTCTGCGATCGCGATGTCGCCCAGCATGGCGAACGAGGCCGAGACGCCGCCCGTCGTCGGATCGGTGAGGACGACGATGTAGGGCAGCCCGGCCTGCTTGACGCGCTCGATAGCGATGGCGGTTCGGGGCATCTGCACGAGCGAGAGAATGCCCTCCTGCATGCGTGCCCCGCCCGACGAGGGAAAGACGATCAGCGCCGCCCTGTCCGCCACCGCGCGGTCGGCGGCGGCGAGGATGCCGTCGCCGACGGCGATTCCCATCGACCCGCCCATGAAGCGGAAGTCGAAGGCGGCGATCGTCGCGGGCGCCCCCTTCAGCGTTCCGGCGGCGACCAGGATCGCGTCGTCTCCGCCGGTCTGGCTCCGGCTGTCGCGCAGGCGTTCGGAATAGCGCTTGCGGTCGCGGAACTTGAGCGGATCGGCGACGCAGGGCGCCAGCTCCACGGTCTCCCAGCCGTCGGGGTCGAGGATCGAGCTTACCCGCGTGCGGGCGTCGATGCGGAGGTGGTGGCCGCAATGGGAACAGACATGCAGCGCGGCCTCGAGCTCGCGATGAAAGATCATCTGCTCGCATTGCGGGCATTTCGCCCAGAGGTTTTCCGGAACCTCCTGCTTCTTCCCAACGAGGGCCCGGATTTTCGGGGGGATGTTGGTCAGCCAGTTCAACCGCCGGCCTCCTCGGCTTCCGGCCCGCGCCCGTTCCGCACCCCGCCGGCCAGCTCGCGGACCAGCGCCTCGACGCCCGGGATCGTTCCGCTTCCCGCGCGCCCGTTCGAAAGCGTCGACTCGATCCGCTGCACGATCGCCGATCCCACCACCACCGCGTCGGCGAAGCCCGCGATTTCCGATGCCTGCCCGGCGTCGCGGACCCCGAAACCGACCGCGACCGGAAGGTCGGTCGCCTTGCGAACCCGCGCGAGCCCGGCCGCCACATCGCGTGTCATCGCCGATTTGGTCCCGGTAATGCCGGTCACCGAAACGTAGTAAACGAATCCGTCGCAATCGGCCAGAATCCGCCGCAGGCGCGCGTCGTCGGTGGTCGGGGCCACGAGGCGGATCAGGGCGAGCCCGGCGGTTTCGGCCGGCCCCCGCAACTCCTCGTCCTCCTCCGGCGGCAGGTCGACGACGATCAGCCCGTCGACCCCGGCCGCCCGCGCGTCGGCCGCGAACGCCTCGGAGCCGTAGCGGTAGATCGGGTTGAAATAGCCCATCAGGACGAGCGGCGTGTCGGCGTCGCGCTCCCGGAAAGCGGATACCATGGCGAGCGTATCGGCCATCGTCTGGCCGGCGCGGAGCGCCCGCTCGCCGCCCGCCTGGATCGAGGGGCCGTCGGCCATGGGGTCGCTGAACGGCATGCCGAGCTCGATCAGGTCGGCGCCGAGCGCGGGCAGCCGGGCGAGGATCGCGGCCGAGGTCTCGCGGTCCGGGTCGCCGGCGGAAACGAACGGGATGAAGGCCGACCGGCCCTCCCCGGCGAGGGCGGCGAAGCGCCGGGCGATGCGGTCGCGGCCTCCCGTCACAGTTCGACCCCCAGCGCCTCGGCGACGGTGAAGACGTCCTTGTCGCCCCGGCCGCACATGTTCATCACCAGCAAATGGTCGGACGGCAGGCCGCCCGCGATCCGCGCCACGTGGGCGAGCGCATGGCTCGGCTCCAGCGCGGGCAGGATGCCTTCGAGGCGGCTGCACAGCTGGAACGCCTCCAGCGCCTCGGCGTCGGTGACCGAGACGTAGCGCACCCGGCCCACGTCGTGGAGCCAGGCGTGCTCCGGCCCGACCCCCGGGTAATCCAGCCCCGCCGAGATCGAATGCGCCTCCTGGATCTGGCCGTCGCCGTCCTGCAGGAGATAGGTCCGGTTGCCGTGCAGCACCCCCGGCGACCCGGCGGTCAGCGAGGCGGCGTGGCGCCCGGTGTCGAGCCCTTCTCCGGCCGCCTCCACGGCGTGGATGTCGATCCCCGTCTCGTCGAGAAAGGGATGGAACAGCCCCATCGCGTTGGACCCACCGCCGATGCAGGCGACCAGCGTATCGGGAAGCCGCCCCTCGGCGGCGAGGATCTGGTCGCGGACCTCGTTGCCGATGACCGACTGGAAGTCGCGCACCATCGCGGGGTAGGGGTGCGGACCCGCCACCGTGCCGATGACGTAGAACGTATCGTCCACGTTGGCGACCCAGTCGCGCAGCGTCTCGTTCATCGCGTCCTTCAGCGTGCGGCTGCCCGACGTGACCGGCACGACCTCGGCGCCGAGCAGCTTCATGCGGAACACGTTGGGCGCCTGTCGCGCGATGTCGGTCTCGCCCATATAGACGACGCAGGGAAGGTCGAAGAGCGCGCAGACGGTCGCCGTGGCGACGCCGTG
Organism: Defluviicoccus sp.; assembly: GCA_022823775.1. GTDB lineage: Bacteria > Pseudomonadota > Alphaproteobacteria > MPNO01 > MPNO01 > MPNO01. The sequence continues at coordinate 14,480 of JAJEHI010000012.1, forward strand.
CTGGCCGGCTCCGGTCTCGGCGATGATCCGGGTCTTCCCCATGCGGCGGGCGAGCAGGATCTGGCCCACCGTGTTGTTGATCTTGTGGGCGCCGGTGTGGTTGAGCTCGTCGCGCTTGAAATAGATCTTCGCGCCGCCCAGATGGGCGGTCAGCCGCTCGGCGAAGTAGAGCGGGCTCGGCCGGCCGACATAGTGCTCCAGGTAGTAGCGCAGCTCCGCCTCGAAGGCCGGGTCCCGTTGCGCCGCGCGCCACGCCCGCTCGACCTCCAGGATCAGCGGCATCAGGGTCTCGGCGACGTAGCGCCCGCCGAACGGGCCGAACCGGCCCTGGGCGTCGGGCCCGTCGCGATAGGTGTTGCGTTCCACCGTACTCTCTCCGCCGCGCCCCTCAGGCACCGGCCGCCGCCCGGATGAAGGCGGCGATCAGGGACGTGTCCTTGACGCCGGGCGCGCTTTCGACGCCGGAAGATACATCAACGCCCGGCGCGCCGCTCGTCCGGATCGCCTCGGCGACGGTGTCGGGCGTGAGCCCTCCCGACAGCATCCACGGGCAGGGCCAGTCGAGCCCCGCGAGCATCCGCCAGTCGAAGGTGAGCGCGTTGCCGCCCGGCATGAACCGCCCTTCGGTCGACGGTGCCTTGGCGTCGAACAGCAGCCGGTCGGCGATGCCGTCATAGCGCCGGGCCGCCTCGATGTCGTCCGGATCGCCGACCTTGATCGCCTTCATCGCCGGCTTGCCGGTCCTTCGCCTGATCTCCGCCACGCGCTCCGGACTCTCGTTGCCGTGGAGCTGGAGGAGGTCGAGCCGGGCGACGGAAAGCACGCTCTCCAGCGCCTCGTCGGTCGGGTCGACGAACAGGCCGACGACCGTGATGCCGGCAGGCGCGGCGGCGGCGAGCGCGGCGGCCTCCTCCGCGGACACGTTGCGCGGCGAGCGGGGAAAGAACACCAGCCCGACCTCGCTCGCGCCCTCCGCGACCGCGGCCTCGAGAACGCCGGCCGTGCTGACGCCGCAGATCTTTACGCGGGTCGTCATCGGGCGCGCGATTTGAGCCGGATCCGGGGCAGCCTGGCGCGGCGCGCCCCGGGCGGCTCGGGAGCTTCCGCGTCCCCGTCGCCCTGCGCCTCGCGCGCCGCCTCGACCAGGGTTAGCTCTCGTTCGAGCGCGCTCGCCTTGCGCTTGTCGGCGCGCGCGCGGCGCCGCCACTTGCCGTCCGATATCCATTGCGCCGATCCGCCGACCGCCATGCCGGCCGCGAGCGCGCCGAGCACCGCGATGTAGACCGGAAGATCGATCTCCAGCGGCAGCGGCCACAGATTCAGCGTCAGCGAATGGCGGTTGGCGACCGCGAAGACGACGAACGCCGCCGCGACGGGAATGAAGACCAGCCTGTATAAAATCTTCATCCGCGGTCTCGCCCCGATCGGTCCGGGCGCGGGCGTCCCGGCTCAGGAATCCGCGTTCAGCCGGTCGCGCAGGTCCTTGCCCGCCTTGAAGAAGGGCACGTACTTCTTCTCCACGTTGACCGACTTGCCGGTGCGCGGATTGCGGCCGACCCGCTCGCCCCTCTCCTTGACGGAAAAGGCGCCGAAGCCGCGCAATTCGACGCGGCCGCCACGGTAGAGGGCGTCGGAGATCTCATCGAAGATGGTGGAGACGATGCGCTCTATGTCGCGCCGGAACAGATTGGGATTCTGGTCGGCAAGACGCTGGATCAACTCGGACTTGGTCATCCGCGGCCGTTCCCGGACTCATTCCGCCTAGCTGGCCTTCGATCGTCCTTCCCGGCGGGCGGCCGGCGGCCATCTTCAGGTCCCGTCAGCGGACGCCAGCGTGCCAGACCGACACCAGACCGTCAAGCGTAAGCCGTTCAGAGAAAATGGTTCTTTCGCCCAGCGACGCCGCCCGGTCGAGCAGTTTGGCGAACCTGCCGCTCTCCCCCACCTCGCGAATCGGGAGCCCCGGGGCGATGCCCTTCTCGGCTTCGAGCCAGGCGGCCGCGTCCGTTTCCCCGCCGATCGCGTCGACCAGACCGGCGTCCAGCGCCTGCCGCCCGGTGAGCACGCGCCCGTCCGCGATTCTCTCCAGCCCGGCGCCGTCCAGACCGCGCCGCTCCGCGACCAGATCGAGAAACATCCGGTGGCTGTCGGCGATCAGCTCCCGCAAGACCTCGCGCCCGTCGTCGGAGAGCTTCTCGTATCCCGACGGCATCGCCTTGAGCGGTCCGCTGCGGATCGTCTCCGCGCCGATCCCGAGCTTTTCGAGAAGCCCCGAAATATCCGCCGTGTGCATCACCACGCCGATGGACCCGGTGACGGTGCCGCGGCGGGCGACGACGCGGTCGGCCCCGATCGCGGCCATGTACCCGGCCGACGTGGCGAGGCTGCCGAGGACGGCGATCACCGGCTTCTCGCGGGCGACGGCGCGGAGCGAGCGGTAGAGCGCCTCGCCGCCGACCACGGTGCCGCCCGGGCTGTCGATGCGGACGATCAGCGCCCGCGCGTTCCCGTCCCTGGCGACGGACGCGAGGATACGGTGCCGGCGCGGATCGTCGGCGATCAGCCCCTGGACGGTGTGGCGCGCGATGTAGTCGCCGCCGCCGAAGCCGGAAAACCGTCCGAAACCGGCGAGCGCGGCGAGCAGCAAAGCGAGGATTCCCACTCCCCGCCAGAAAGAGAGCCGCCGCTTCAGGCGCCGGCGGTCGATCAGATAGTCCGCGTCGAGAGCCATGCGGACGGCGGCGGACCGGGTCTAAGCGGGACCGACGGCGTCAGCCGTCCTTGTCCTCGCCGCCGGCATCCCCGCCCTCGTCGGCCGGGGCGTCCGTCTCCGGCGTCTCCGCCGGGTCGCTGTCGGCCGGGGCCTCCGTCTCCGGCGTCTCGGCCGGACCGGTGTCGGCCGTGGCCTCGCGCTGAGCGCGTTCGCGGATTGCCGCGCCGAGAATGTCGCCCAGGCTGGCCCCGGAATCGGTCGAGCCGTACTCGGCCATCGCCTGCTTCTCCTCGGCCACCTCCTGCGCCTTGATGGACAGCGAGACCTTGCGGTCGCGGCGGTCGATACTGGTGACCCGCGCATCGATCCGGTCGCCCGCCGCGAAGCGGTCGGGGCGCTGGTCGGCGCGGTCGCGCGACAGTTCCGCCCGGCGGATGAACCCCGGCAGGCCGCTCGCCACGGTGACCTCCAGCCCGGTGTCCAGCACCTTGGCGACTGTGCAGGTCAGGACGTCGCCGCGCTTGACGTTCTCGATCGCGATCTGGAACTGGTCTTCCTCGAGCTGCTTGATGCCGAGCGAGATGCGCTCCCTGTCGGGATCGACGTCGAGCACCCTGGCCTTCACCAGGTCGCCCTTCTTGTAGTCCCGCAACGCTTCCTCGCCCGGGCGCGCCCAGTCGATATCCGAGAGATGGACCATCCCGTCGATCTCGCTGTCGAGGCCGACGAACAGGCCGAACTCGGTGATGTTCTTGACCTCTCCGTCGATGACCGAGCCCACCGGGTGGCTTTCGAGGAACTGGTCCCACGGGTTCTCGCGGCATTGCTTGATCCCGAGCGAGACCCGGCGCTTGTTGGAATCGACCTCCAGCACCATCACCTCGACCTCCTGGCTGGTCGAGACGATCTTGCCGGGGTGAACGTTCTTCTTGGTCCAGCTCATCTCGGAGACGTGGACCAGCCCTTCGACGCCGGGCTCCAGTTCCACGAAGGCGCCGTAGTCGGTGATGTTGCTGACCCGGCCGGTGAACTTCACGCCCACCGGGTATTTGTGCTCCACCCCGTCCCACGGGTCGGCCTCGAGCTGCTTCATGCCGAGCGAGATGCGCTGGGTTTCCGGGTTGTAGCGGATGACCTGGACCTTGACGGTCTGCCCGATGCTGAGCGCGTCGCTCGGATGGTTTATCCGGCGCCACGCGATGTCGGTGACGTGCAGCAGCCCGTCGACCCCGCCGAGATCGACGAAGGCGCCGTAATCGGTGATGTTCTTGACGATCCCTTCGAGGATCTGGCGCTCCTTAAGGTTGGCCAGAAGCTCGTTGCGGGCCTCGGCGCGGGATTCCTCGAGCACCGCGCGCCGCGAAACCACGATGTTGCCGCGCCTGCGGTCCATCTTGAGGATCTGGAACGGCTGCGGCGTGCCCATCAGCGGCGAGACATCGCGGACCGGGCGCACGTCGACCTGGCTTCCGGGCAGAAACGCCACCGCGCCGGAAAGATCGACGGTAAATCCGCCCTTCACCCGGCCGAAGATCGTGCCGCTGACCCGTTCCCCGGCACCGAACGCCTTCTCGAGCAGGGTCCACGCCTCTTCCCGGCGCGCCCGCTCGCGTGACAGGACCGCCTCGCCGTTGCGGTCCTCCATGCGCTCCAGATAGACATCGACCGAGTCGCCCACCTTCAACTCGGGCTCGCGGCCGGGAGCCGCGAACTCCTTGAGCGCGACCCGCCCCTCCGATTTGAGCCCGACATCGACGAGCGCCGAATCGTTCTCGATACTGATCACGGTACCCTGGACCACCGAGCCTTCGGTGGGCTCGCGTACCGCAAAGCTCTCCTCGAGCATGCTCGCGAAATTTTCTCCCGCGATCGCTTCGGGGGGCACGTCCGCCGCCTGCTGTTCGGCGGCTGCTTCGTTCGACATGGGCGTTCCTGCCTCGCTCGGCCTCTGTTCAAACCTGTCTCGCCCCGACACCGGCGCCGTCCGGAGGACCGTGCGCGCGGCACCTCTTCCGGGCGACACTACTTTTGGGACGTCGTCCGCGCGTCGAAGTGCGCCAGCGCCTCCCGGAACGCCTCGTCCGCATTCATGGCCGATGTGTCGATCACGAAGGCGTCCTCGGCGGGCGCCAGCGGCGCCACCGCGCGATCCCGATCCCGGGCGTCGCGCGCTTCCATATCACGCAGAACTGCCGCGTATATAGCGTTTGCGCCCCGTTGCCGCAACTCGCGAACGCGCCGCCGGGCGCGCACTTCCGGGCTCGCGTCGAGGAAGAGCTTCACCTGCGCGTCCGGGCAGACGACGGTGCCGATATCCCGCCCGTCGAGCACCGCGCCGGCGGCGCCGCCCGGCGGGGCGGCGGCGAACCCGCGCTGGAAGTCGAGCAGCGCCGCGCGCACCCCCGGATCGGCGGCCACCACGCTCGCCGCCGACGTGACCGTTTCTTCCCGGAGCCCCTCGCCCGCGAGATCGCCCGCCTCGAGAGTCCGCGCCGCCCGCAGCGCGGCTTCGCCGTCGGCCGGATCGCCGCCCCGGTCCATCGCCCGCCTGGCCACCGCGCGGTAAAGAAGGCCGGTATCGAGATGCGCGAAACCGAGATGCTCCGCCAGACGCCGGGCGATCGTGCCCTTGCCGCTCGCCGCCGGCCCGTCGACCGCGACGACGACGGGCGCGTCAGCCATCGGCATCGTCCAGCGGCGCGATCGCCGCGCCCAGCCCGTTCATCGCCGCCGCGAAGCCGGGGAAGCTCGTGTCGATGGTCTCGGTGCCGGCGACCGCGATCGGACGTTCGCAGGCGAGGCCCAGCACCAGGAACGCCATCGCGATCCGATGGTCGTGCGCGGCATCGATCGTCGCGCCGCCCGGCGGACGCCCGGCGCATCCCTCGACGATCAGCGTGTCGCCCTCGATCGCGGCACCGACGCCCGCCGCGCCAAGCCCGTCCGCGATCGCCGCGAGCCGGTCGCTCTCCTTGACGCGCAACTCGCCCAGCCCGTGCATCCGCGTCGTGCCTTCGGCGAAGGCGGCGGCGACGGCGAGGATCGGGTATTCGTCGATCATGCGGGGCGCCCTGCCGGCGGGCACGTCGATCGCCCTGAGCCGGGCCTTCCCGGCATGCGAGAAGGTGAGACCGCCGACCGGCTCGGCCTCCGCCGTTCCGGCGCGCTCCACGGCGACCGCCGCGCCCATCTCGTCGAGGCAGTCGAACAGCCCGGTGCGCGTCGGGTTGAGGCCGACTTCGGGGATATGGACCCGCGAGCCTGGCACCAGCAGGGCCGCGACTCCGGGAAAGGCGGCCGACGACGGGTCGCCCGGCACGGAGACGGCGCGGCCGGAAATCTCCGGCTGACCGCGCAAGGTGATCGCGCGGCCGCCGTCTTTCTCGGCCACCGCGATTTCGACCCCGTACCGGCGCAGCATCAGCTCGCTGTGATCGCGCGTCCGGCGCGGTTCGATCACCGTCGTCTCGCCCGGCGTGTTGAGCGCGGCGAGAAGGATCGCCGACTTGACCTGTGCCGACGCCACCGGCAGCGCGTACTCGATCGGCACCGGGTCCCTGGCCCCGGTCACCGTCAACGGCAGCAGGTCGTCTTCCCGCGCCGCGACGACCGCGCCCATCGCGCGCAGCGGTTCGGCCACCCGGCCCATCGGCCGGGTTCGAAGCGAGGCGTCGCCGGTCATCGTCGCGGTGAGCGGGTGGGTGCCGAGCACGCCCAGCAGCAGCCGGGCCGCGGTGCCCGAGTTGCCCAGGTCGAGGACCGTATCGGGCTCGGCCAGCCCGCCGATGCCGGTGCCGTGCACCGACCACTCGCCGGCGCCGGTGCGCTCGATCGACGCGCCGAGCGCGCGCAGCGCGGCCGCGGTGGCGAGGACGTCCTCGCCCTCGAGCAGCCCGTCGATGCGCGACTCGCCGACGGCAAGCGCGCTCACGATCAGCGCACGGTGGGAGATCGACTTGTCGCCTGGGACCCGCACCGTACCGGAAAGGCATCCCGCGGATCCCGAGTCCAGCATCGCCATGGTGACATCGGGGTTGGGGTCGGCGGGACCGATTTAGCACAGCGCCCGGCCGCGCGCGATTCCGTCGCATCCGGGGGCGCAACTTCGCTTTGACAGAACGCCCCGTTCGTGGCAATGGCTCCCGCGTTTCGAAACCTGTGGAGGACGAGGTGGCGAAGCCCGAGTGGGGATTGAAGCGGACGTGCCGCGAGTGCGGAAAGCGCTTTTACGATTTTCACCGCGATCCGATCGTCTGCCCGGCCTGCCAGGCGGTCTTCGACCCTCTGGCGACGCTCAGGCCGCGGCGAAGCCGTTCGGCGCCGGCCGCCGCGGCCGCGCCCCCCAAGCCCGTCGCCGCGGAAGAGCCGGACGAGACCGGAGAGGACGAGGATGCCGAGACGGACGTTATCGAGGTCGAGGACGGCGAGGTCGAGGACGACTCGGTTATCGACAGCGACGACGATGACGGTATGATCGACGCCGAATCCGATCTCGGAGAGGACGAGATTTCGGGCGGCATGGCGGACGAGGAGGAGTGAGACCGCTCATCGGGCGAAGAGAGGTACAGGGGCCATAGCTCAGTTGGGAGAGCGCTTGAATGGCATTCAAGAGGTCGGGGGTTCGACTCCCCCTGGCTCCACCAGACCCCGGGACCCGGCCGGAAACGGCCGGGTCCCGGCCGTCTGCGGTGCGGGCTTTCCGGGTAGACCCTGAATGCGCCGGCGAGATCCGGTTCAACCCGGCGGCGCCTCCAGCGTGGGGATCGCAGATACATCGACTGTGCGTTCTGCGACGGCAAGATCGTGGATTCGCTGAAGATTGATCCAGAATCGCGCGCCGTTGCCGAAGAGCTTGCCCAGCCGAACCGCCATTTCCGCCGTGACCGGCTGCTTCTCGTTCAGAATATCGTAGAGAGTCTGCCGGGAAATTCCGAGAGCGGCGGCTACGGATGTCTTGCTGACGGCCAGTGCAGGCAGGATATCCTCACGGAGAATCTCGCCGGGATGCACCGGGTCGATGGAAGGATGTCGTTCGATCATTAGTGATAGTCCTCTATATCCACTTCCACCGCACCGTCCTCGTCCCACCCGAAGGTAACCCGGAGGTTCGCGGTCAGACGAACCGCATAGCGGCCCTTCCGGTCGCCCTTAAGAGGGTGGAAATACGATCCTGGATAGTTCGCTTCCGAAGGCGTATCCGCCGCTTCGAGAGCCGCCAATATCCGGCGCAGTCTCCCGATCCATTCCGCATTCAGTCCTCGCGCCCGCCCCCTCGTCCAATAGTCGCGAAGCGCCTTGTGTCGGATGCTGCCGATCATGCGTACGAGAGGGAACGAAACCGGATCGCCGTCAGGCGATACCTGACATATTGTCGCAGGTTCGAGGCGCTTGCAAGAGCTCTGCCGTCCCCCCGCTTCAGCTGAGCGCGTAGGGAACCTGGTTCGGACCCGGGACCGGCTCGCCGTCGACGCCGTTCTCGTAGCCTTTCTGCCTGAACGTCCCGGTGCGCTGGCTGCGCACGATGAAGGCCACGGTCTTGCGGTCTCCGGCATACTCCGAATGGATCTCGTGCGGCGGCACGATGTCCACGTCGCCCGGGCCGCATTCGATCGACATCGTCTCCGCCAGCCGCCTCGTGCCGTCCTCGTCGGTCGCCACGCCGAAGCGAACGATGCGCTCCTCGCCTTCGAGGAGGCCGTACACCGTCCAGCTCGGACCGTGATCGTGGATCATCGCGCGGCCGCCCGGATTCTTGATCAGGCCGTTGAGCGCGAAACCGTAATCCGGGTCCTCGTAGAAGAGGAGGTTGTCGACCTTCCTGCCGTCGTATCCGCCGACCGGCCAGTCTTGGGCGTGCGCCTTGAGTTCGGGGTCTCCGAGGAGAGCGGAGAGCAGTTCGCCGCAGCGCCGCCAGCGGGCTTCCCCTTCGAGCCCGGCGGCGCAGGCCGCGCGCATTTCCTCGACGAATTTCTCGACCGCCGGCAGCATTTTCGTCCGTTCCATCGGGCCTCTCCAGGTTCCCGCGAACGATACCGCCCGCCGTTTTTCCGGTCAAAGCGGCGCGTTGCCAACCGGGCGGTCGGTGCGTAGTGTCCGTTAGGTAGCTAAGCATCGGCGTTCCGCGCCGGTTCAGCCGCGCCAAGCACGTATCGGGACGAGGAAGCGGACGAGGGTCGATTGTGTCTGAAGGCAAGATGGAACGGATAACGCTGCAGGGCATCGATCTGCCCTATGTCCGGCGCGGCAGCGGCCGGACGCTGCTCATGCTGCACGGCGGCGGCGGGCCGGTGGCGCCGATGCCCTTCGCGGCGAAGCTGATGGAGCGTTTCGACGTCGTGGCCCCGATCCACCCCGGTTTCGCGGGCACGCGGATACCGGATCGCTTCGACAACATCCACGATCTCAAGTTCCTCTATCTCGACTTCATCGACGCGCTGGAGATCGAGGACGCCGTGCTGATGGGCTTCTCGATGGGCGGCTGGACGGCGGCCGAGATCGCGGTGATGACGACGGCCCGCTTCTCCAGCCTGGTGCTGGTCGATTCCGTCGGGATCAAGCCCGGCGACCGCGACACGAGGGACGTCGCCGACGTGTTCGCGACGCACCCGGCGGAATTGCTCAAGCTGACCTGGCACGACACGTCCAAGGCGCCCAACGTCGCCGAGATGGACGAGGACGCGCTCGCCGCGATGGCCGGCAACCGGATCGCGCTGGCCCTCTATACCTTCGATCCCTACATGCACAACCCGAAGCTGCCGGGGCTGCTGCACCGCATCGACATCCCGACCCTGCTGATCTGGGGCGAGAGCGACGGGCTGGTGACGCCCGAATACGGCGCCGCCTTCCGGGACATGATTCCGGGCGCGCGGATGGTTGTGATCCCCGAGGCGGGCCATGCGCCGCAGGCGGAGCAGCCCGAGGCCTTCCTCTCCGAATTTCTCGCCTTCGCGTCCTAATCGAGGAGCCCGAAGTTGAAGACCTGGTTCTTTACCGAAGACGCCTATCCCTACCTGCCCGACGCTGACAGCTACGAGTCGATCCGCGTCAACCTGCCCAACAAGCACTACGACCCCGACGTCGGCGCGGACCTCTACCACCGCTATCTCGACATGTGGACCGCGGCCGACGAGATCGGCCTCGAGATCATGCTCAACGAGCATCACCAGACCGCGACCTGCGTGGTGCCGGCGGCGCCGCTGATGCTGGCGATCCTGGCGCGCGAGACCAAGCGCGCGCGGCTCCTGATTCTCGGCAACCCGATCGCCAACCGGAACACGCCGGTTCGCGTCGCCGAGGAGATGGCCATGGTCGACGTGCTGTCGCGCGGCAGGCTGGAATGCGGCTTCGTGCGCGGTGTGCCCTACGAGTCCGCGCCGGCCAACGTGATCGCGTTCCGCGGCACCGAGCGCCTGTGGGAGGCGCACGATTTGATCATGAAGGCCTGGACCCATCACGAGGGTCCGTTCAACTTCGAGGGTCGCTTCTACCACATGCGCCAGGTCAACATCTGGCCGCGCCCCTACCAGCAGCCGCATCCGCCGGTCTGGGTCACCATCGGCAGCGCGGGGAGCGGCGTGCAGGTGGCCAAGCACAAGCATGTCGGAGCCGTCTTCCTCGCCGGCTACAACGGCATCCGCACCATCTTCGACGGCTATCGCGGCGGCTACCGCGAGGCTCACGGCACCGAGGCCCCGCTCGACCGGCTCGCCTATTGCGCGCTGATCCATGTCGGCGAGAACGAGAGCCGGGCGCGCGAGGGGGCGGAGAAGATCCTCTGGTACATGACCTCGAACAAGGTCGCCGCGCAGTGGAACAACCCGCCCGGCTACCACCCGCCGCATGTCGCGGCGATGATCATGAAGGGCGCGCGCGGCGGCGCCGGGGTGCCGCTCAACCCGCAGCTCGACGACCAGATGGCGCGCGGCAACGTGTTCGCCGGCACGCCCGACAAGGTGTTCGAGCAGATCAAGGCGTTCTGGGAGTATTCCGGCGGGTTCGGCCACCTGCTGATGATGGGCCAGGCCGGGTTCCTCAGCTACGGCGACACGCTGACCTCGATGCAGCTGTTCAACGACGAGGTCTATCCGAGGCTGCGCGAACTGACCGAATCCTACGATCCCGACCGCATGGCCCATCTGCGGAATTCGCTTCCCGACGTGGAGGCGACGTCGCTCGGCGATCTCGGCTTCGCTTTCGTCCGGTAGGTCCGATGACGGAGATCGCCAGCAAGTACATCGACGTCGACGGCATCCGAACCCACTATCTCGAGGCGGGCGAGGGGCCGACGGTGGTCCTCCTGCATTCGGGCGAATACGGCGGCGCGGCGGAAATAAGCTGGCAGTTCGCCATCCCGGCGCTGGCGCCCGAGTACCGCGTCGTCGCGCCCGACTGGCTCGGGTTCGGACGCACCGACAAGGTTTTCGACTTCGGCGACGCGCGGAGCCGCGTCTACCGCCACATGCAGCGTTTCGTCGAGCTCATGGGGATCGACGAGGCCGATTTCATGGGCAACTCCATGGGCGGGAGCAACCTCGCGCGGATCGCGGCGACCGAGCCCGGTCTCCTGCCGCTGCGCTCGATCGTGCTGTGCAGCGGCGGCGGGTTCACCCCCGAGACCGAGGAGCGCAAGACCCTGCTCGCCTATGACGGCAGCGAGAGGGCGATGCGGGCGCTGGTCAAGGCGATGCTGCACGACCCCAAATGGGGCGACGACGATGCGCATGTCGCCCGGAGGCAGGAGTTCGCGCTGATGAAGGGCGCCTGGGAGTGCCAGTCGGCGCCGCGCCTGCGCCTGCCGGCGGAGGGAAAGGCGGGCTCGGGGTTCGGCACCCCGGACGCGACGCCCTATGAGAATATCGCCGTGCCGACGCTGATCGTCGCCGGCGCCAACGACCCGCTGCGCGAGCCCGGCTACGCGCCCAAGCTCGCTGCGCGCATCGAAGGCGCGGAGATCCACGTGTACGAAAATTGCGGCCACTGCCCCAATATCGAGCACGCCGAGCGGTTCAACGCCCATGTGCTCGATTTCCTGCGCCGCGTGAACGCCGGCTGACAGCTCACCAGACGGCGACCGCCCCGTTGCCGCGCGGGTCGCTGGCCCCTGAAAGGCGGCCGTCGGGGTAACGGATCGCGACGCCCGCATGGCCCATCGCGTCGCTGTGGGCGGGGACCGTCTCGACCTCGTGCCCGGCCGCGGCGAGCGCTTCCACCGCATCCCGGTCGAACCCTTCCTCGATCCTCAGCGATGTCGTCTCCTCGCCCCAGGCCCGCCCGAGCAGCCAGCGCGGCGCGCTCACCGCCGCCTGCGGGTCCATGCCGTAGGTGACGATGCGGCTGTAGAGCGCCGCCTGCGTCTGCGGTTGCCCTTCTCCGCCCATCGTGCCGAAGGCCATCGTCCGGCCGTCGGCGAGCCGCGCGAGCGGCGGGTTGAGGGTGTGGAACGGCTTGCGTCCGGGCGCCAGCCGGTTGGGACCGCCGTCCGAGAGACTCATGCCGGAGCCGCGATTCTGCCAGACCAGCCCGGTCTCCGGCAGCACCAGGCCCGAGCCGAACTCCCAGTACAGGCTCTGGATGAAGCTGACCGCCCGCCCCGCCTCGTCGATCGCGCCCATCCAGACGGTGTCGCCGTCGGGCCCGGGCGCCGGCCAGGGGGCGGCCGTCCCGCGGTCGATGCCGCGCGCGGTCTCGTCGAGCGTTCCCGCCGTCAGCCAGCCCGCCGCGTCGACTTCCATCGTCGCGGGGTCGCCGAGATGCGCGTTGCGCAGGATAAAGGCCCGCTTGGTCGCCTCGACGATCCCGTGGACATGGGCGAACCCCTCGGGTTCCTCGCGCTCCAGGCCGAGCCGGTCGATCAGCCCCAGGATCATCAGCGCGGTCGCGCCCTGGGTTGGCGGCGGCATGTTGTAGACCGTGCCGGCTGCGAGATCGACGGACAGCGGGGCGCGCCGGAGCGCACGGTGGCCGGCCAGGTCGTCGGCGTCCACCGGCGCGCCGGTCGCCTCGAGGTCGGCGGCGATGCGCCGCGCGAGCACGCCCCGGTAGAAGCCGTCCAGCCCGTCGCGCGCGAGGGAGCGCAGCGTTTCGGCAAGCGCCGGATTGCGGAACCTGCCGCCGGGCGCCGGTGCCGCGCCGCCGATCAGGAACGTCTCCGCGAAGCCCGGGACCGGGGCCAGCTCGTCCGCCTTGAGCGCCGTGGTCCGGGCCTGATTGTCGCTTGCCGGAAATCCGGTCTCCGCGAGCCGCACCGCGTCTTCGAGCAGCCGTTCGAGCGGCATCCGCCCGCCCCACTCCGCGGCGATCGCGAGCGCGGCGTCCCATCCCGATACCGTGCCGGCGACGGTGTTGGCGGCGAGCGGGCCGCGCGCCGGAATCGACGAGGCGCCGGCATAAAGCGCCGGCGCCGCGGCCGCACCCGTCGCACCGCAGGCGTCTATCCCGATCGGATCGGCGCCCGGCGCGGCGATCAGCCAGAAACCGTCGCCGCCGAGCCCGTTCATGTGGGGGTAGACGACCGCGATGGCGGCGGCCGCGGCCACCATAGCCTCGATCGCGTTGCCTCCTTCCCGCAACACCGCGAGCCCGGCCGATGCCGCGAGCCCGTGCGGGGCGACCACCATCCCGCGAATGCCGTCGGCCGCCCTCAGCATCGGGCGGCGCCCGCGCGGGAATAATCGCCTTCCGCGACATGGATCTCGGCGGTCGGGTTGATCCCTTCGGTCCAGCTCGGGTGGCGGTCGAACAGCAGCGGGTCGTGGCCCGGCACGACGCGCTCGACCGCGTCGCCCACCACGTCCCGTATGCGGCGGTAGCAATCGATCAGGTTCCAGGCGTCGCCCTGGATATAGGCGGGCGGCCACATGCGCTCGATGTTGGAGTACCAGTAGACGCAATCGCCGGCGACGACGTAGGGCCCGGAGCGGGTCGAGACCTCCAGCCACTGCGAGCCGAAGGTGTGCGAGTCGCGGGCGAGGTGGGCGGTGACGCCGGGAAGAACTTCGCTATCGCCGTCCAGGAATTCCACTCTTCCGTCCGCGATCAGCGCTTCGAGCATCTCGAAATCGCCCGGGTCGATCGACGAGAGCGGCCACTTCCGGGTGTCCGATCCCAACCCGTCGGGCAGGGCGAACACGCCTTGCCAGCCTTCGTACTCGGCGCGCTGGACGTGGAACCGGGCGTTCGGGAACCGGTCCAGATTGCCGGCGTGATCGAAATGGAGGTGGGTCAGGATGACGTCTTCCACGTCGTCCGGCGCGAAGCCGATCTTGGCGAGCGTGGTCTCGGGGTGCTCGACCCCCTCGTATATCTTGCCGCTTGGCGACCAGCCGCCCTTCATCCCGGTATCGACGAGGGCCAGCCGCCTTCCGCCGCCCTCCGGTCCGCCGTGGAGGGCGGTGTAGATCATCGGGTTGCGGACCGTGCCCTGGTTGCTCTCCAGCAGCGTGCCGCCGAAGAAATCGCGCGGCATGTTCGAGCGCGTATAGGCGAACGCCCAGATCGAATAGTCGGTCGGCATCCGCGTCGGCCGGGTCAGGCCTCTCCCGCGCCCGGCACCATGTTGCGGGCGTAGGTCCGCGCGGCGTCGCTGTCGTTGTGGTTATAGGCGCCGCCGTGGAAGAACCGGCTCACCTGGGGCAGGAAATAAGGATGCACGCCGAGCTCCGCGAGCCTGCGGATGTCGACCTGCCGGAACGCTTCCTTCTCCGTCTCGCTCAGCCCGTATTCCTCGAACACGGTCTCCATGTTCTGGCGGAAACGGTGGAACAGACGCATGTCGCGGCGAACCTCGAAAATCATGCGGTTCGACGGCAACGTTCGGTCGACATCGGCGATGGGCATACCGGCCTCGCTTCAAGGGGCGGACGCCGAAGGAAACCACGCCCCGAGCGGAGCCGCAATGCCTTAACCCCGGCTGCAGGCGCCTCCGCCGAGGACGCAGAACCGGGCGCAGTGGGGATGGTTGAGCTTCACCTCGCCGGCTGCCTCCGCGAGGGTGCGGCCCAGGTCGAACTGCATCTCGTAGGGCAGGAGCGTGCAGGAGACCACGCTCGCCGGCTCTCCCTTGCGCTTGACCACCATGCGCTGGGTCGCGCACATCATCGCGTCCGGCGAGACGCCCAGAATGTTCCAGCAGTCTTCCGTTATCTCGGGCACGTCCGCGGTCTCGTCCATTTCCGGGAGCAGCGTCAGCTTGACCGGGTCGTGAACGTCGAAGTCGATCCCGTATCGGGCGAACAGGCGGGAGAACCCGGCGCGAAGCGACTCTTCGCCCTCGTCCCAGCAGGTGCGGCCGCAGACATGGACGTTGAAACCGTTCTCCACCAGCCAGGCGAAGCCGGCGATGGCGGGTTTCCAGGACCGCTCGCCCCGCTCCATCTCGTGCAGCGCCGGCCCGTAGTGATCCAGCGACACGCGGATGGCGAGCCGGTCCCCGTGGGTCTCCCTGAGCCGGAGCAGGTCGGCGGCGCGCTTCATCATCGGGCGCATCGCATTGGTCAGAACCAGGATGGAAAAGCCGCGGTCGAGGCAGGTCTCGACGATCGGCACGATATCGGGGTTCATGAACGGCTCGCCGCCGGTAAGCCCGATTTCCCGCGTCGGCAGTCCGGTCTCCGCGATCTCGTCGACGAAGCGCACCACGTCGGCAAGCGGCAGGTAGGCGAGCCGGTCGTTGGTCGGGCTGGATTCGATATAGCAGCCGCGGCAGGTGAGGTTGCAGAGCGTGCCGGTGTTGAACCACAGGGTCCGGAGCGCATCGAAGGCGACCGAGGCGCGCACGGCCCCGTCCGCCGTCACGTCGGGGTCGCGAAACTTGACGCCGTCGAGCGCGGCGGCCTCGATCGAGGCAGGTTCTACCCTCATGCGGCTAGGGCTCTTTGCGAAAGGAACTGGATCGTATAACGGACGCTTCCCCGCCGCGATAGGCAATATTTCGTGATTGCGCCCGTCGATATGGCCCCGGGCGGCCCGGCGTACTAAGTAGAGCGGGAGCGTATGCAACCGGGGACGAGCGGCAAGGATGCCGCGCCTTCCCGACCGGATCGAAGGAGGATTTCATGACGCTGCGAATCAACGCGGAAGCCCCGAATTTCACCGCCGAAACCACCGACGGGACGATCGATTTCCACGACTGGATCGGCGACGGCTGGGCGATCCTGTTCTCGCATCCCAAGGACTTCACGCCCGTCTGCACGACCGAGCTCGGCTACATGGCCGGTCTGGCGTCCGAATTCGCGAAGCGCAATACCAAGATCCTCGGTCTCAGCGTCGATCCGGTCGGCAACCACAAAGAGTGGTTCAAGGACATCGAGGAGACCCAGGGCCACGCCGTGACCTATCCGCTGATCGGCGATCCCGAGCTCAAGGTCGCCAAGCTGTACGACATGCTGCCCGAGGGCGCGGGCGATACGTCCGAAGGCCGCACCGCCGCCGACAACGCAACCGTCCGCTCGGTCTTCGTGATCGGGCCCGACAAGAAGATCAAGGCGATGCTCACCTATCCGATGAGCACCGGCCGCAATTTCGACGAGGTGATGCGCCTGCTCGACTCGATCCAGCTGACCGCGCAGCACTCGGTTGCCACGCCGGTCAACTGGAAGGACGGCGAAGACTGCATCATCCTGCCGGCGGTCTCCGACGAGGCCGCGAAGGAGATGTTCCCCGACGGCTGGGACGCGCCGAGGCCTTATCTCCGGATCGTGCCGCAACCGCGCTAGGGCCCGCCCGGCGCCGGGCGGGGCGATGGAGGGCAAACGGCATATGCGGCGGGCGATAGCGCTTTCCGTCGCCATGATGCGGGCCGATCGCGGCGGCCCGTTCGGGGCGGTGATCGTCAAGGACGGAGCGGTGATCGCCGAGGGCTTCAACAGGGTCACCTCGGACAACGATCCGACCGCCCACGCGGAGATCGTCGCCATCCGCGCCGCTTGCGCCGCGCTGGGTACGTTCTCGCTCGAAGGCTGCGAGATCTACACTTCCTGCGAGCCCTGCCCGATGTGCCTGGCGGCGATCTACTGGGCCAGGCTCGACCGGATCTTCTACGCCAACGCCCGCGAGGACGCGGCGCGTATCGGGTTCGACGACGACCACATCTACCGGGAGATTCCGCTCCCTCCCGAACGCCGGGCGGTTCCGATGAGCCGGATGCTGGCCGACGAAGCCGAGGAGGCGTTTCGCGAATGGGAAGAAAAGCCGGACAAGGTTCCGTATTGATCGGGAATTGCCCATGACGCTGACGAGGGCGTCGCTCTCCGCGCGCATCGATCAGGCGCTCGGCCGACGGCCCGCCGACCTGGTCGTCAAGCACGCCCGGATCCTCAACCTCGCGACCGGCGCGCTGGAGGAAGGCGACGTCGCGATCGCCGGCGAGATCGTGGTCGGCACGCACGACTCCTATGAGGGGCGGGTGACCGTCGATGGGCGCGGCGCCGTCGTCGTGCCGGGTTTTATCGACACCCACGTCCATGTCGAGAGCAGCGTCGTCACCCCGGCCGAGTTCGACCGCTGCGTGCTTCCCAGGGGGACGACGACCGCGGTGTGCGATCCGCACGAGATCGTCAACGTGCTGGGCGCCGAGGGGCTGGAATATTTCCTCGACTCCGCCGGCGACCTCGCCATGGACCTCCGGGTCCAGCTTTCGAGCTGCGTGCCCTCGACCTCGCTGGAGACCGCGGGCGCCCGGCTGGAGGCCGGGGATCTCCTGCGCTACCGGGACCGCGAGCCGGTCATCGGCCTCGCCGAGTTCATGAGCTTCGGCGACATCTTCGCCCATGACGGTCCCACCCTCGACAAGCTCATCGCCTTCGAGGGCGCGCATATCGACGGCCACGCGCCGCTGCTTTCGGGCTACCGCCTCAACGCCTATGCCGCCTGCGGCATCCACAACTGCCACGAAAGCACCAACGTCGCCGAGGCGGCGGAGAAGCTGAAAAAGGGGTTCCAGGTTCTGATCCGCGACGGCAGCGCCTGCAAGGACGTGGCCACCCTGGCGCCGTTGCTGACCGATGCGAGCGCGCCCTTCATCGCGTTCTGCACCGACGACCGCAACCCGCTCGACATCGCCGAGGAAGGCCATCTCGACCATGTGATCCGGACCGCGATCGCCGCCGGCGCCCCGGTGGCGGCGGCCTACCGCTCGGCGACCTGGTCGGCGGCGAAAGGGTTCGGGCTCAACGACCGCGGGCTCGTCGCTCCGGGTTACCGCGCCGATCTGGTCCTGCTCGACGATCTGGACACGTGCGAGGTGCGGAGCGTCATCCGCTCCGGCGCGCTCGTCACCGACGCCACGTTCCCCGACCGGGCGGAAGCGCGGAAGCCGGTCGGATACGGCTCGGTCAAGCTCGACCCGGTGGATGAGAGCGCGTTCGCGATTCCTTCCGGCGGCCCGACCGGACCGGTAATCGGCCTCGTCCCGGGAACGGTGCTCACGGAGCATCTCACTCTCACGCTTCCCTACGCCGGCGGGCTCAGGGAGCGCGACCTCGACGCCGACGTGCTCAAGGTCTGCGTGTTCTCGCGCCACGGCAAGAACCGCAATGTGGGACGCGGTTTCGTCAAGGGCTTCGGGCTCCGGCGCGGCGCGCTGGCGTCCAGCGTCGGGCACGACAGCCACAACGCGATCGCGGTCGGCTGCAGCGACGCCGACATGGCGGCGGCGATCAACCGTCTGATCGAAATTCAGGGAGGCTTCGTCGCGGTCGCCGACGGCCGGGTCGTCGACGAACTGCCGCTGCCGGTGGCTGGGCTGATGAGCGACCGGCCCTTCGAAGAGGTGCGCGACGGGTTGCGGGCGCTACGCCAAGGGGTGAAGGCGCTCGGCTGCCCGCTCGACGAGCCCTTGCTGCAACTCGCCTTCCTGCCGCTCCCGGTGATCCCGCACCTCAAGATCACCGATTACGGGCTGGTCGACGTCGACCGGTTCGAGCTGATCGCCGCGTAGGCCTCCGCCAGGCTGTCGGCCAAAGCACAGGTCTCGGTTTCCAGCGCGGCCGCCGGAACGACCCGTCCGACGAGTCCCATCGCCGCGGCCGCCTCCGCGTCGTAGGTGCGTCCTTCGAGGACCAGTTCGAGGGTTCTGGCGCGGCCGATGACCTTGAGCATGGCGGCGACGAAGCCGGTATCGAGGAAGAGCCCGATGGTTCTCGGCGACACCCGAAACAGGGCATCGTCGGCAGCAATGCGCAAGTCGCAGCGGCAGGCGATGTCGACGCCGCTCCCCATGCAATAGCCCTCGATCATCGCGACCGTGGGCATGGGGAGCGCTCCGAGCCGCCCTGCCGCCCGCTCCGTCGCCTCGCTGTAGGCCCGCGCCGAGACGGGATCCCGGCGTTCCTCGGCGAAACGCGACATGTCGAGGCCGGTCGAGAAGGCTCGCCCGCCCGTCCCCCGCACGACGACGCAGCCGACTCCCGCCGCCGTTTCGATCTCCGCGACACGCGCTTCGAGCGCCTCCCAGTCCTCTCGGGCCAGCGCGTTGAACCGCGACGGACGGTCGAGGGAAATCGTCGCCACGGCGCCATCGAATGTGAGTGCGATGTTCCCCGTCACGGCCGGAGGCTAGTTCATTTCGATACTCGCGCGAACCGCCGCCGAGCCCATCGGGTCATGATTCTGTCCCCCGCGGCGCAATCGAACTATCATCGCTTCGTGCCAACGGGAACCGAGCCCACATGCCGTTCGCGCATTACCTCATCGATATCGCCATCTGCCTCAGGCGCCTGACGTGGTTGCCGCTGCCGGCGGACCCCTCCGAAGAGGGGCGGACGTTCGAGGAAGCGTGCTGGGCCTACCCGGCGGTCGGCGCCGGGATCGGAGGGGTCGCGGCCATCGCCTATCTCGCGGCGCATGGGCTCGGTCTGGCGCACGGCGTCGCGGCGGTCGTCGCGCTCGCCGCTTCCGTCGCCGTCACCGGAGCGGGGCCCGAACGCGCGCTTGCCCGGGCGGCCGGGGCGCTGGTCTCGCCGCGCGGCGAGGACGACGCGCCCGGAGCCGAGCGGACCCTGATCGCGTTGGCTCTGGTGGTCCTGTTTCGGGCCACCGCCATCGCGGCGGCGGCGGGCACCGGGGCGGTGGGCGGCATTCTGATCGGCGCTGCCGCGATCGCCTATGCCTGCCAGCTGGCCGCGTTGCACGCCGCGCCCGACCGCGAGGCGGAGACACCGCCCAGGCCGCCGCTCGGAGCCGTCGCCGCCGGGCTCGCCATAGCCGCGGCGATTTCCCTGCTGGTCCTGCCCCAGGGGTGGCTCGCGGCCGTGATCGTCGCGGGCGTCGCGACCGGCGCCGTCATTTACGCCGCGCGGCGCCCCGCCGCGAGTTCCGCGCGACGGACGCTGCCGGCGGTGCTCGCCCTCGCGGAGATCCTCGTTCTCCTCGCCGTCATCGCGTCCCCGTAACCGCGATGGCGAAGGCATAGACCATCGCGACCTCGACCAGCCGGTCGAACCGGCCGGACGCGCCGCCGTGACCCGCCTCCATGTTAGTGTGGAGCAGGACCGGAGCGTCGCCCGCGTTCAGCCGGCGCAGCCGCGCGACCCATTTGGCCGGCTCCCAATAGGTGACCCGGGGGTCGGTCAGCCCGCCCGTCGCGAAGATCGCCGGATAGTCCCGGGCGGCCACGTTGTCGTAGGGCGAATAGGAGGCGATCAGGCGGTAGGCCGCTTCGTCCTCGATCGGATTGCCCCATTCCGGCCATTCCGGCGGGGTGAGCGGCAGGTCGGCATCGCACATCGTGGCGAGCACGTCGACGAACGGCACTTCGGCGAGGATCGCGGCGAAGAGATCGGGCCTCAGGTTGGCGACCGCCCCCATCAGCATCCCGCCCGCGCTCCCGCCATGGGCGGCGATCCGGCCCTTCGCGGTATAGCCCTCGGCGATCGAATGTTCGGCGGCGGCGATGAAGTCGGCGAAGGTGTTGGGCTTCTTCTCCCGCTTGCCGTCGAGATACCAGCCGTAACCGCGATCCGCGCCGCCCCTGATATGCGCGATGGCATAGACGAAGCCGCGGTCGACGAGGCTGAGCCGGTTGGTCGAGAACGAGGCCGGGATGGAATGGCCGTAGGCGCCGTAGCCGTAGAGCAGCAGCGGCGCCGAACCGTCGAGCGGGGTATCGCGGCGGTGGAGCACGGAGACCGGAATCCGCGCACCGTCATGGCCGGTCGCGGTCAGCCGGCGGGTGACGTAGTCGTCGGGGTCGTGCCCGCTCGGCACTTCCTGGGTCTTGCGCAGCCTGCGTTCCCGGCTCGCCATGTCGTAGTCGAACGTCCGATTCGGGGTCGTCATCGAGCTGTAGACGAAGCGGAGGATCGCCGTGTCGAACTCGTAGCCGGGCAGGAGCGCGAGATCGTAGGCTTCCTCGTCGAAGGCGATCTCGTGCGTCTCGCCGCCCGCGAGATCGGTCACGACGATGCGCGGCAGTCCGTCCGCGCGCTCCAGCCGGACGTGGTGGCCCGCGAACAGCCGTTGCGCGCGCACATAGACGCCCTCCTCATGGGCCAGCCAGTCGGTCCAGTTCTCGCGTCCCGGCTCGTCGAGCGGCGCGGTCGCGATCCTGAAGTCGACCGCCCCGCCGGCGTTGGTCCGGACGAACAGCCGGTCGCCGCGATGAGCGACGTCGTACTCGACCCCGGGGTCGCGCGGCGCGACGAGACGCGGCTCGCCTTGCGGCGCGTCCGCGTCGATCAGCCGGACCTCCGACGTGGTGTGATCGTGCGCCGAGACGGTGACGAACCGCCCGCTCTCCGACTTGCCGATGCCGACGAAAAATCCGGGATCGGCCTCCTCGTAAACCACCGCGTCCTCGCCGCCGTCGCCGATGCGATGGCGGCGAACCTGCCAGGGCCGGTGATTGTCGTCGATGACGGTGTAGAAGACGGTCGCGCCGTCATTGGCCCAGACGACATCGCCCCGCGCGTCTTCGATCGGCCCGTCGACGATCTCCCCCGACGCGATGTCGCGAACGAAGATCCGGTAGCGTTCGGACCCGTTCATGTCGGTCGCATAGGCGAGGCGGCGATGATCGGGGCTGTGCCGGCAGGCCGCGATCCGGAAATAGCTTTCGCCTTCCGCCTCCCGGTTGCCGTCCAGCAGCACCTCCTCGGCGCTCTCTTCGTCCCGCGGGACCCGGCAGAACACCGGATGCTCGCCGTCCTCCACGTAACGGACGTAGTAGTGCCAATCCCCGTCGGGCGCGGGAACGGTGCTGTCGTCCTCCTTGATACGCCCGCGCATCTCGTCATAGAGCGCTTCGCGAAGATCGGCGTGGGGAGCGAGAAAGGCGTCCTTGTATGCGTTCTCGGCCTCCAGATAGGCGCGGATTTCCGGGTCGAGGGCCTCCGGGTCGCGCATCACGCGCTGCCAGTCGGGATCCTTAAGCCAGGCGTATTCATCCTGCCGTGAGATGCCGTGGAGGACGGTCGAGACCGGCCTTTGGGCAGCAACGGGCGGAAGCCGGTTCGGCATCAGCTGCGCCTCCTGCGATTGATGTCGGTCGTTGGCGGAAGCGGTGCGCTCGTACCCGTCTGTCACCCGTAATCGTCAGCGGAGACCGACCGTCCACGAGTTTTTCTGTATCAACGGCA
>JAJEHI010000181.1 GCA_022823775.1 Defluviicoccus sp.
GGGGGGGTGGGTCCTGGGGGGGGGGGCCCCCCTACCCTCCCCCCCCCCCGGTGGGGGGGGGGGGGGGGGGCGGCCCGCGACCCGGTCAGGCCGGAAAATGCTATACGGTGCGCTCCCGCCCGCGAGCCGTTCCGACGGACCCGAGCGAAACCGCCGGAGACGACCATGTATCTCGCCAGCTTCCGCTATCGCGACAGGGAATGCGTCGGGGCGCGGATCGACGACGACCGCCTGATCGACTTCGCGGATGCGGCGGCGGCGCTGGGCGGGTCGTGGGATTACGGCTCGATGCTGGAGCTGGTCCTGGGAGGCGCGGAAGCCGGGCGCGCCGCTTCCCGCCTGCTCGATGCCGCCCGCGCTGATCCCACGGTGGAGCGCATCCCCGTGGCCGACATCGCATGGCGTCCGCCGATCCCGCGCCCGGGAAAGATCTGCGGCGTGGCGCTCAACAATTCCGCGTCGGACGCGCGCAAGATCTCCTCGCCCGACCATCCGATGTTCTTCCTGAAACCGAGCACCTGCCTGGTCGGGCATCTGGAGCCCATCGTCGCGCGGCCGCAATATATGGGCTTCCACCCGGAGCCCGAGCTGGGGGTCGCGATTTCCCGCCGCGCCCGGAACGTGGATCCCGAGAAGGCGATGGATTACGTCTACGGCTACACCATCGTCAACGACGTGACCGGCAACGACATGCGCGCCGAGGACCGGGTGCACTACTACGCCCTCTACCCGAAGCCCGACAACCCGGAAGAGGTGGAGCGGCGCGAGCAGCATCTTTCCTATACCGCGCGCTACAAGGGCGCGGACTCCTTCGGCCCCGCAGGGCCGTGGCTGGCGACCCGCGACGAGGTGCCCGACCCGCACGACCTCGACGTGGTCTGCTCCGTCGGCGGGGAGGTCTTCGCGGAAGACAACACCCGCTACTACACCTATCGGGTGGAGGAGGTCGTCGCCTATATCTCGCGCTACATGACGCTGGAGCCCGGCGACCTCGTTTCGATGGGGACCGCGTTCCGTGCCGGCGGCGAGGCGCGAAAGCCGCTGCACGCGGCGAATTTCGCGCGGCTCGACGGCCCGTGCGAGATCTCGATCTCCCGGCTGGGCACCCTCAGCAACCCGATCGAGCGCGACGCGACCGATCCCGGCGACTGGCGCCTGCCGGGCAGGAGATGAGGCGGCCGTGACGTCCCATCTCGTCTGCACGTCGCATTCGCCGATCCTCTATCTGCGCCCCGAGAAGCCGGACTACGAGGACGAAATATTCCGCACGCTCGCCGAGCGCCGTGCGGCGGTCGAGGCATTCGATCCGGGCGTCGCGTTCGTGTTCGGGGCGGATCACTATGCGGGGTTCCACCTCAACGCGATGCCGAGCTTTTGCATCGGCCGGGGCGAGGCGGCGGCGGTGGACGATGTCGGCGGGTTCCCCGGCGATCTCGACGTGGACGCCAAGGCCGCGCTCGGGCTGCTCGAACATCTCCGGACGGAGGGCTTCGACCCCGCCCAGTCCCTCAAGATGACCGTCGATCACGGGTTTTCCCAGACCATGAAGAACGTGATGGGAGAGATCGACGCCTTTCCCTGCGTGCCCGTGTTCATCGGCGCGATGACGACCCCCTTCCTGCTGTTCCGCCGGTCGCGCGAGCTCGGCGCGGCGGTCGGGCGCTACGCGGCGGGCCTGGAGAAGCGGGTGCTGTTTCTCGCCTCCGGCGGGCTCTCGCATCATCCCGCGCGCTACTATCCGCCGATCGGGGAAGGCTCGCCCGAGGTAGCGGCCTGGCAGATGGAGGGGAGCGCCGGCGGCACCTTCACCGACGAGGAATGGTTCCGGACCCTGTTCGACATGCATGTCGAGGGCGCCCGGATGCTTGCCGACGGGCGTCGGACCCGGGCGCAGGTCCGCCTCAACCCCGAGACCGACCGCGCGTTCCTCGACATTCTCGTATCCGGCGACCTCGCCCCTCTCGACGATTGGGACGTGGGCGAACTCTTCGAGACGGCCGGGATGGGCTTCGCCGAGGTGCACGGCTGGATCGCCGCCACGGCCGCGCATCTCGCCTGCGGCGGCGGGCCACCCACGGTCGACTTCTACCGCGACACGCTGGAATACGCGATCGGCTACGGCATCGTCCACGCGGACCGATAGCCCGGGATCAGTTGAGGATGGTCCTCGGCAGCCACATGGCGATGTCCGGGAAGCCGATGACCAGCCCGAGCCCGACGAGCTGCAGCAGAACGAAGGGGACGATCCCCCGATAGATCTGCTGGATTCTCACCTCCGGCGGCGCGACGCCCTTCATGTAGAAGAGCGCGAAACCGAAGGGCGGGGTCAGGAACGAGGTCTGCAGGTTGACCGCGAGCAGGATGGCGAACCAGTAGACCACCTCGGTCCGGGGCAGATGCTCGCCGAAATCGAGCCCGGCCAGGATCGGCGCGAAGACCGGCAGCACGATGAGCGTGATCTCGATCCAGTCAAAGAAGAAGCCGAGCAGGAACGCCACCGCCATCAGGATGACCAGAATGCCCCACGGCCCCACCCCCAGGGCATAGATCAGGTCCTCGATCAGGTCGTCGCCGCCGAGCGAGCGGAACACGTAGGAGAACGCGGTCGCGCCGACGAAGAGGAAGAAGATCATCCCGTTGGTCACCGCCGTCCGCTCGACCACGTCCTTCAGCACCTTCCAGGTGAGCTTCCGGTTGATGACCGCCAATAGGACCGCGCCGCCCGCGCCGACGCCGGCGGCTTCGGTCGGCGTGGCCCAGCCGAGCACGATGGAGCCCAGCACCAGGAGGATGAGGAACACCGTCGGGACGAACCCCCGCATCAGCATCAGCACGAGCTCGCCCAGCGTCTGCGGGCCCATCTCCTTCGGCAGCGGCGGCGCGAACTCCGGCTTGAACCGGCAGAGTGTGAAGATGTAGGCGAAATAGAGCCCCGAAAGAATCAGCCCGGGGAAGACCGCCGCCACGAACAGCGTGCCCACCGAACGGCCCAGAAGGTCGGCCATGATGACCAGCATGATGCTGGGGGGAATCAGGATGCCGAGCGTGCCGGACGCGGCGATCGTCCCCGTCGCGAGCTCCGTGTTGTATCTGCGCTCGATCATCACCGGCAGCGCCATCAGGCTGATCATCACCACCGAGGCGCCGATGATCCCGGTGGTCGCGGCGAGGATCGTGCCCATGACGGTGACCGCGAGCGCGAGTCCGCCCGGCGTGCGGCGCAGGAGCACCTGGAGGCAGTGCAGCAGGTCCGCCGCGACGCCCGCTCTTTCGAGCATCGTCCCCATGAAGATGAACATCGGGATCGCCACCAGCACGAGGTTGTCCGCGATGCCCCAGATCCGCAGCACCAGGTTGAAGAACTCGATCTGCGAGAAGACGTCGAAATACATGCCGATGAAGCCGAAAGCGAGCCCCACCCCGCCCAGCACGAAGCCCACCGGAAACCCCGTGAACAGCAGGATCGCCAGGGCGGCGAACATGAGGATCGGCAAGTAATCCTCGAAATACATCGCCTAGCGCCCCTGTTCCGGCGCCATGGGCTCGGTGTCTTCGGACTGCCGTTCTTCCTCCCGCGCGACGCCGCGGCGGATGTCCGGCGGCCCGAACAGGTCGATGAAGCGGCGCAGCAACACGACGATTCCCGCGAGCAGGAGCGTAAACATGCCGATCGGCATGAACGCCTTGATCGCCCAGCGATAGGGCAGGCCGGTCGCGGAGTCCGAAGCCTCGTTGAGGTCCCAGGAGCGCTCCACGAAGTCGAGCGAGAACCAGGCGACGATCAGGCAGTAGGGAATGGCGAACAGGAGACAGCCGAGAAACTCCACCCAGCTCCTGGTTCTCGACCTCATGCGCTCGCGCAGGAGGTCGATGCGGACATGGCCGTCCTTGAGGTAGACGAAGCCCATGCAGAGCAGGAACAGCATCGCGTGCAGATGCCATTCGCCCTCCTGGAGCTTGGTCGAGCCCAGCACCAGGAAACGCCGCGTGATCACGTCGAACAGGATGATCACCATCAGCGGAATGGCGATCCAGGCGCCGGCGCGGCCGATGCCCATCACGATCCGCGACAGGAACTCCTCCAGGGCGACGAGCTGCTTCATGACGACCCCGGTTCCGGCTGGCCGTTCGCACAAAGAACGCCGGAGCCGCGATCCTCACGGCTCCGGCGCCCGTCTATGTCAGAGACGAGTACTCCGGTATCGCTAGGTTACTTGAGATAACCCAGCTCTTTCCAGACCGCGTATTCCGCCCGGAACTTGGTGTAGGACTCCCACACCTTCTTGAAGTTGGCGTCGCGCGCCGCGTCCGCGGCAGCCACTTCGGCCCACTTCTCCTGCAGCGTGTCCAGGATTTCCTGCGGCCAGCGGTGGATCTGCACGCCCTTCTCGCGAAGCTCGGCCAGCGCCTTGCCCTGGATGGCCTCGCCCTCGGCCAGGCCCTCGCGGAACGCATCGCCGCAGGCGACCTCGATCTGGGCCCGCTGCGTGTCGCTCAGCGCATCCCAGGCCTTGCGGTTCAGCAGCAGCTCGAACACCGTCGATTGCTGGTGCCAGCCCGGGAAGTAGTAGTGCTTCGCGACCTGGTAGAAGCCGAGATTGAGGTCGATCGCCGGCATCGAGTACTCGGTGGCGTCGATCGAGCCCCGCTCGAGCGCCGGGAAGATGTCGCCGCCGGCGATCAGCTGGGTCGACACGCCGACTTTTTCCATCACCTTGGCGCCGAGACCGAAGAAGCGCATCTTGAGACCCTTGAGGTCGTCGATGCTCTTGATCTCCTTGCGGAACCAGCCCGACGCCTCCGGCGCGATGACGCCGCAGGGCAGCGATTTCAGCCCGTGCGGCTTGTAGATGTCGTCCCAGAGCTGCAGGCCCCCGCCGTAGAAGATCCAGCCCATATACTCCCCGGCGCTGGGGCCGAAGGGGACGGCGGCGAACATCGCGAGCGCGGGTTCCTTGCCGTACCAGTAGCCCGGCGTCGACCAGCAGGCGTCGACCGAGCCCTTGGCCACGGCGTCGAAGCATTCCTTGGCCGGGATCAGCGCGTTGGGCTCGAAGAACTTGATCCGGATGTTGCCGCCGGAAATCCGTTCCAGGCGGTCCACCATGCTCTTGCCGAGGGTCCCGAGCTGGGTGAGCTGGCTCGGGAACCAGCTCGCCATTTTCCAGCGAATGCGCTTGTCCGCGGCATCCGCCGTTCCGACGCCCGAAGCCGCGAGCACGACGCTCAGCGCGGCGATCGAAAGGCCGGTCTTGAGGAGTTTCCCTGTCTTCATCCGAGTCGTCCCTCCCGTCGAATGATGTACTCGGGAAGGTTCCCCCACCTCTATGAACGATGTCAATTGAGCGAGATCAAGAACCGGTATTTTTCCCGTATCTTTCGGGCGCCGGACGCGGAACCGGTCAGAAGGCGGGCGCCGCGCGGACCGCTCTCGCCGCGACCCTGATGCCGCGGTCGCCGAAATAGAGCCCGGTGCTCACGACATCGGTGCCGTAGGCCCCCAACCGGGCGAGGCGGCCCGTCTTCCAGTACCCCGGCTGCCCGTCGATCGTCGCATCGGCGCGAACGACGATGTCGGCGAAGTCGAATTCCGTCCGGTTCCGCACCCTGACGAACACCTCGCCGTTCGAGAGCACCGGCTCGACGGCGATGTAGCGCTCCGGCGCGTCGGCGATGTCGAGCCTGATATAGGCCTGCCGCGCATAACGGCCGGCCTCTCCGCCGCCCCTGGCCGCGGCTTCGAACAGGCCCTTGGCCTCCTGGCGTTTGCCGTCCCCGATCCAGATACGGCCGAGCGCGTAGGCCGCTTCGGCGGTCGGCAGGAGGTCCATGCTGCGCTCCAGGTCGCGGAGCGCCCGGCCGCGCCGGTCCAGCCAGTCGTGGGAGAGCCCGCGGTCGAGATAGTATGCGTAATAGTTGCCGTCGCGCCGGATCGCGGCGCCGAACGCGCGGACCGCTTCCCGGTGGCGTCCCTGGCGGGCCAGGATCCGGCCCCTGGTGCCGTGGAACCGGGCTTCCCGCGGTTCCCGCGCGATGGCGGCGTCGATCGCCCGGAGCGCGGCGTCGGGGTTCGAGTCGAGCAGATCCTCGGCCTCCCGGCCGTCCTCGTACGCGTCCTTCCGGGCGCGCAGATAGGCCGTTTTCTCGCGGTACGCCGCCCGCCCCAGCGTTCCGCCCGCGGGGAATTTCGCGAGCGCCGCCCGGTTGTTCTCGACCCTCTCCGCCGAAGGCGGATGGGTCTCGAACAGGGCCTGCAGCCAGGTCGGCTTGCGGCCCTTGGAGAGGGCGAGGAACTTTTCGTGCAGGGTGACGGCGGCCGAGCTGTCGTAGCCCGCGGCATGCATGTATTTCATGCCGTAATAGTCCGATTCGCGCTCTTCGTCGCGATTGTATTTCTGGGCGAACATCCGCAGCGCGAGGCCGCTTCCGAAGCCGATCAGGTCGGAATAGGCCGATTCGCGGGTGGCCACGGCGACGCCGAAGAGGGCCAGCTGGCCGAGTTGCGCGCGCTGCAACCGCTGGGCGCCGTGCCGTGCGGCCGCGTGGACGATTTCGTGCCCCAGGAGCGCGGCGAGCTCGGCCTCGTTGTCGAGCGTCTCGAGGAGCCCGCGCGTCACCGCGATCTTGCCGCCCGGCAACGCCCAGGCATTGGCCACGTCGCTGTTCAGCACCACGAATTCGTAGGGCAGGTCGCGGTCGCTCACCGCCGCCACGCGCCGGCCGACCCGCCTGACATAGCCGACGAGCGCCGGGTCCGCCGTGTAGAGCCCGCCGCTGGCCTGCTGGAACTGGAGAAAATACCGTTCCCCGGTGGCGATCTCCTCCTCCGTCGACATGAGCGAGAGTTCCCGCTCCCCGGTCACCGGATTGACCGTGCAACCGCCGGCGAGGAGGACGCTCAGAAGGAGACCTGCGAGGAACGAGCCGCGGAACCGCATGCCCGGCACTATGCCTTCCGGCCGGGTATGATGCAACCTTATAGGGATGATACAATACGGTATTCTCGTTCAAATAGTATTCCGGGCTCTATCCCGCGGCCGCTCCCTCCTGTCGTCAGGACCGTGCGCGTTCCGGGTATGACGACAGGAGGGGAACGGGCGAAGCGGTTCCAACCGGAACGGGCCCGCTCCAGAGCTTGTCCGTTCGGGTTGGAAGCGCAAACGCGGTCGCGGCCGTCCTTCGATACGCCCCCTTCGGGGGCTACTCAGGATGAGGGCGGGTTGATATGCCCCAAGAAACTCTCCTCATCCCGAGTAGGCGCGGAGCGCCGTATCGAGGGACGCCACAGCGCGACGGTTCCGTGTAAAACGGACACGCTCTAGGATCGACGCGAACGTTCCTTACCGGGTGGGCGCGCCATGACCGACATCGCGTTTTCCTCGGCCAGGCGGCTCGCCGGCACGATCCGGCGCGGCCGCATCGGCAGCCTCGAACTGCTCGAGCGCTATCTGGCGCGGGTGGAGAGGTTCAATCCGCGGCTGAACGCGATTATCGAGACCGATATCCCGGCGGCGCGGCGCCGCGCCCGCGCGGCCGACCGGGCGCTCTCCCGAGGCGAGCGCTGGGGGCCGCTCCACGGCGTGCCGATCACGGTCAAGGACTCGTTCGACGTGAAGGGCATGCCGACCACCTGGGGCGTGCCGGAATTCAGGGATTGCATCGCGGACCGGAACGCGCTCTCGGTCGACCGGCTGCTCGCGGCCGGCGCGGTGCTGTTCGGCAAGACCAACGTGCCGATCTGGCTCGCCGACGCGCAGGCCTTCAACGCCATCCATGGACGGACGCTCAGCCCGTGGAGCCCGGACCTCACGCCGGGCGGCTCCTCGGGCGGCGCCTCGGCCGCGCTGGCGGCGGGGCTCACGGCGCTCGAGCTCGGCTCCGACATCGCGTCCTCGATCCGCACGCCGGCGGCGCTCTGCGGGCTGTTCGGGCACAAGCCGACCTTCGGGATCTGCCCCACCCGCGGCCATACCGTGCGGGGCAACCTTGCGCCGCTCGACATCCTGGTCATCGGCCCGCTGGCGCGCTCGGCGGCGGATCTCGCGCTGTCGCTCTCGCTGATCGCCGGCCCCGACGAGATCGACGGCGGCGGGTACCGCCTGACCCTGCCGGCGCCGCGAAAGAAGCGGCTCGACGAGTTCCGGGTCGGCATCGTGCTCGACCACCCCACCGCCGCGGTCGAGGGCGCGGTCGTCGACCGGCTGCAGGCGCTCGCCGATTTCCTCGGCGCGCGGGGAACCCGGGTCTCCGATACCGCGCGGCCCGATCTCGACCTCGACGATGTGCACCGGACCTTCGACGTGCTGCTGCGCTCGGCGACCTCGGCGCGCCACGGCGACGGGGAGCGGGATGGCATCGCCGCCGCTCTCGCCGCTCTCCCGCCCGGCACCGATACCAAGCAATCGCGGATGATGCGGGGAATCACGCTATCCCACCGCGACTGGCTGCTGCTCAACGAAAGGCGCCACCGCATGCGCTGGAAGTGGCACGAGTATTTCCGCGACTACGATCTCCTCCTTTGCCCGGTGCTCTGCACCGCCGCCTTCCCGCATTCCGATACGCCGCCCTACGAGCGCTCGATGACGGTCGACGGGGTGGAGCGGACCTTCATGGAGCAGATCTTCTGGTCGGGCTATGCGGGGGTTTCCTATCTGCCCGCGTCCGTCGCGCCCATCGGGTTCACCGGCGACGGCCGCCCGGTCGGGGTCCAGATAATCGGCCCCCATTGCGGCGACCGCACCACCATCGCCTTCGCCGGCCTGCTGGAGAAGGAATACCAGGGTTTCGTCCCTCCGCCGGGATACGAGTGATCGGAGTCGTTTCCTCTTCCCCAACCACGCCCCGCACCGTCATGCCCGGACTTGTTCCGGGCATCCACGTGGGACCGCCCGGTTCCCTCCTGGCTCGCACCGCGATGCCGCGAGACGTGGATGGCCGGAACAAGTCCGGCCATGACGGGGAGGGAACGCTTTTCGGCAACCCGGGAGGTTCCGAAACCGGACACCACCGGCGTTTGACGCGCCCGCGATGCGCTCTGCTATTCTTTCGCGGGACAAGACACAGGGAGGCCCAACCGATGAAACTCCTCAAACGCGGCGCTTCGGCCGCGATCGCCGCGGCGGCCGCGGCCATGCTCGCATCTCCCGCCCAGGCGGCGGAAACCGTGAAGGTGGGGATGCCGATCCCGGTCACGCTGACCGATCTCGGCTACTACGCGTTCGGCGAGGAGCTCGGCTTCTTCAAGCAGGAAGGCCTCGACCTCCGCATCATCGTGTTCAAGGGGTCGGGCAAGATGGTGCCGCAGGTCGCGACCAAGCAGCTCGACGTCGGCTGGGCGCTGCCCGGAGCGCTGTTCAAGTCCTACCAGCCCGGCCGCACCCGGCTTCCGGTCGTCTACTACTACAACATCATGCCGACCTGGACGCTGCAACTCGCGGTGCTCGAATCGAGCGACATCGAGACCGTCGCCGACCTCAAGGGCAAGAAAGTCGGCATCGGCGCGCTCACCTGGGGAACCATTCCCATGCTCAAGGCGCGGTTCAAGGATGCCGGGCTCGAGGTCGGCAAGAACGTCGAGCTCGCCGCCGTCGGAATCCTCGGGGCGGGCTGGCTCGCGCTCAAGCGCGACCGCGTGCAGGCGCTCGACTACAACAACACCTGGCATGATTTACTGGAGTTGAGCGGCACCAAGATCCGCCGCCTGCCGATCAAGGACAAGTTCCACAACCTGTTCACCAACGGCTTCATGGCGCATCGCGACCAGTTCAAGGAGAAGCGCGACACCCTGGTCAAGTTCGCGCGCGGAATGGCGAAATCGTCGATTGCCTGCCAGGAGAACCCGGGCGCTTGCGTCAAGGCGTTCTGGCGCGGGCATCCGAACATGAAGCCCAAGGGAGACGAGGCGAAGAACCTCGCGGCATCGATCCAGATGGTGAACAACCGGCTCGAATTCATGCAGGTTCCGGCCAGGAACGCGGTCGGCAAGCTCGGTCATTGGCCGCGCAAGTCTTTCGAGTACTACGTCGAAGCGTATTTCGAGAGCGGCTGGATCGAGACCCGCGATATCGAGATCGACAAGATGTACACCAACGACCTGATCGCCGACATCAACGCCTTCGACGAGAACGAGGTCAGGGCCAAGGCGCGCGCGGCCAAGTGAGTGAACCAGTCCGCGATCGTTTCTGAAACCGGGGCGGGGGAGCCAGCGGCTTCCCCCGCCATTCTCGCCGCCGAGCGCCTTTCGCTCGTCTACCCGACGCGGCGCGGATCGATAACCGCGCTCGAAGCGCTCGACCTCTCCATCCGCCGGGGCGAGTTCTATTCGCTGATCGGGCCCTCGGGCTGCGGCAAGTCGAGCCTGCTCAAGGTCGCGGCGGGGCTCCTGCCGCAGACGACGGGGACGATCACCCTCGGCGGGACGCCGGTCACGGGTCCCCGGCGCGAGGTCGGCGTCGTCTTCCAGCGGCCGACGCTGTTTCCCTGGAAGACGGTCATGGACAACGTGCTGCTGCCGGCGGAGACCCTGCAGCTCGACATGTCGGCGGCGAAGGAGCGCGCCGCCGAGCTGGTGAACCTGGTCGGACTCGAGCGGTTCGCCGACAATTACCCGAGCGAGCTGTCGGGCGGGATGCAGCAGCGGGTCGGCATCGCCCGCGCCCTGGTTCACGACCCGGAAGTTCTGCTGATGGACGAGCCCTTCGCCGCGCTCGACGCGCTGACCCGCGAGCACATGATGATCGAGCTCCAGGACATCTGGATGACCACCGGCAAATCGGTGCTGTTCATCACCCACTCGATCCCGGAGGCCGTGTTCCTGTCCGACCGGGTGGCGGTCATGTCGGCCCGTCCCGGCCGCATTATCCGCGAGTACGACGTGGCGCTCGGCCGGCCGCGCGACCTCTCGACGATGGCGGACGCCGGGTTCAACGATCTCTGCGGCGAGCTCCGCGGCAAGCTCCAGATCGACCTGTGAGGGGAGTCGGCAAGGTGGTTCCGGCACTCTTTCCACCCCCTCGCCCCGGCCCGCTCGCCGCAGCTCTACCTTCCTCCCTCCCGCTTGCGGGAGGGGCCGGGGGAGGGCCGATGCCGTCTCGCGGCGGCACGGCGAAGAATGTCCTCCGGCACCGCCTCGGTCTCCCGCGGGGCCTCCAGGTTGGAATAGCGCAGCACCGCCACGCCCCGCCTATCCAGGAAGGCGGTCCGGGCGTCGTCGCGCCGGCTTTGCGCCGCCTCGCCATGCTGCCCGCCGTCGAACTCCACCGCGAGCCGGCATTCGTGGCGGTAGAAGTCCAGGACGAACCGGCCGATGATATGCTGGCGGCGGAATTTGAGGCCGTCGAGTTGCCTTCTACGCAGCCTCCGCCAAAGGGCCCGCTCCGCGTCGGTCGCGTCCCTCCGCAAGCGGCGGGCGCGGGCGCGCATGTCCGGGGCGGCATTCACGGTGGGGTTGTAAGCGGGCGCGCCGACGGCGTCCACCCCCTCACCCTAACCCTCTCCCCCACGGGGGAGAGGGGATTTCGAGGCCGCCGCTCTACCTTC
>JAJEHI010000168.1 GCA_022823775.1 Defluviicoccus sp.
ATGTCCCTGCCGGTCTGCTCTCCGATGAACTGGCCGTATGCGAAGACCACGATTATCGGAATGGTGATCACGCTCAAGAGGCTGATTACCGCGGTCAGCGAGATCGACAGCGCGACGTCGCCGCGCGCAAACGCCGTCAGGATGTTGGACGTCACGCCGCCCGGCGCGGCGGCGATAATCATCAGGCCGAGCGCGAGTTCCGGCGCCATCGGCCAGATGCTGGCGAGGGCGAACGCCACCGCCGGCAGCACGACGATCTGGGATACGGCGCCGACGGCGAAGTCGCGCGGACGGCGCACCACCCGCGCGAAATCGTCGAAAGTAAGCCCGAGCCCCAGGGCGAGCATGATGAAAGCGAGCGCGAGGGGGAGAACGACGTCGACGATGAATCCCATGGCAACCCCCTTGGTCGGCCGATCTTTGCAAAATACGGTGCGAGACTATATTCGCTCGTGGAGCGAGGCGAACCGTCGCACAGTCGCAGGACCCCGGCGAGGAAGGAAGAGAATGACCCAGGTCGCGCAGTCGAGTTCCGCCACCACGTCCGGCCCCGCCCCCGCGGGGGCGGACGTGGTGGCGCCGCTAACCTTCATCGTTCCGCAGGAAACCAAGCCGGCGTTCCACAGCACCGCGCTGACCGGCGGCACGCAGAAGCTGTTCTTCGAGACCGAGTCGATCGCCGTACCCATCGCCGACATGCGGCCCCTGACCGACGATCTGTCGATCGACCGCGAGGGGTTCGAGCTCCTGCGACACCGGACGGCGGTCGCCGACCTCTATGACGACGACGCGATCGAGAACCGCTATTTCCCGGAAATCGAGGCGCTCCTGAATGCGCGGTTCGACGCGGCCCGGACCGCGGTCTTCGACGCCACGCGGCGGTCGGACGGCGAAGACGGCGCGCCCAATCCCGACGGGTTGCGCGGGCCGGCGGTTCGGGTCCATGTCGATTACACCGTAAAGAGCGGTCCACAGCGCGTTGCCGACATACTGGGCGAAGACGAGGCGAAGCGGCTCGCGGAGAACGGCGCGCGCATCGTCCAGGTCAATGTCTGGCGGCCGATCTCGGGTCCGGTGCGGCGCTCGCCGCTGGCGCTGGCCGATGCGTCGTCAATCGGGGCCGGCGAACTCGTCGCCACCGATCAGGTATTCCCCGACCGGATCGGCGAGATTTACCAGGTCGCCCACGCGCCCACCCAGCGCTGGTACTACGCGCCGGAGATCGACTCCGACGAGGTTCTTCTGATCAAGGGTTGGGACAGCGTCGACGACGGCCGCGCCCGGTTCACGCCGCACGGCGCCTTCTCGTTCCCCCGAACGCCGGCCGATGCGCCGCCGCGCGAAAGCATCGAGGTGCGGGCGCTGGTCGTGATCGAGTAGGTCCCGCCGGTGGACGAGCGCCGGGGTCGGGGCGAAAGTGGTGGGCGCGGCTGGGTTTGAACCAGCGACCTCTCGCGTGTGAGGCGAGCGCTCTCCCGCTGAGCTACGCGCCCAAGGATTGGCGGGTATACGGTTCGCCCCTTCCAGGTGTCAAGAAACAGGCCGGAGTCGCGTGTTGATAGCCCCGCCCCGATGCCCAGTGCCCGATCCCGTGAGCCACCCCGGTTCGCCGGCATGATTGCCGGCACCGCGATTCGGGCCGCGCTCCTTTTCCTGCTTCTCTGCGGCACGGCGGCGGCATCGACGGCCGTCGGGGAACGCCAGACCCCCTCGGGATCGCGCGGCGTCGACCTCGTTTACGCCGTCCATATCGGCGGCATCCACGCGGTCGATCTCAAGATCCGCCTCACCCTGGACGCGGACAGGTACAGGGTGGAGCTGTCCTCCCACGTGGACGGCCTCGTCCGTTTTCTGCTGCCGTGGTCCCTGCGCGTCGACTCGAAGGGCCGGGTCGCGGGAGAGAGGCTGGTTCCCGAGTCCGTGCATACGGAGAGTTCATGGCGCGGCAAGCGGCGCTGGCGGACGCTCGAATACAGGGACGGGCGTCCCGTCGTGGTAAGCGTCGAGCCCAAGCGCAAGACTCCTCCGATCCCGCCCGAAAAGCTGACCGGTTCGGTCGATATGGCCACGGCGATCCTCACCGTCGCGCGCGCGGTGTCGAGCGAGAAGTCCTGTGCCGTCAGGGTGCCGGTCTTCGACGGCCGCAGACGGTTCGACGCCCTCATCGAAGCTCACGGCGAGGACGAGTTGCCGCGGAGCAGCCGTTCCGCGTATTCGGGCAAGGCCGAGGTGTGCGACCTCGCGGTCGAAATGCTCCACGGCCGCCGCAAGAAGACCGACTATGGCGGGCTCGCGGGCGGCGAGAAGACCATGACCTTCTGGTTCGCGCGGTTGTTCGACGGCGTCTATCCGTTGCCAGTCAGGGTCCAGCTGGACACCGATCTCGGCGGCGTGATCGGGCATCTGACGAGCGCCAGGATAGACGGCCCCGGCCAGTCGAAGGTCTACATGCTGCCGCCCTGACCCGCGGCGAAGAACATGGCGCCGGATCGGGCTTTGTGGCAGTTTCCCTCGCCAGTTCACGTACGCGAGCCGGGCCCGTCCCATGAGTGACAGCAATTCCGCCGCCATAGTGCTCGCCGCGGGCAAGGGCACGCGCATGAAGTCGAGCTTGCCCAAGGTCCTGCACCGGATCGGCGACCGGGCGATGGTCGACCATGTGCTCGACCGGGTGGCCGAAGTCGGAATCGAGCGCGTGGCGGTCGTGGTCGGCGCCGGCGCCCAACTGGTTTCGGATGCCGTTTCGCCGGTCCGCACGGCGTTGCAGGATCCGCCGCTCGGCACCGCGCACGCCGTGCTTGCCGCGCGCGATTTTCTCGAGGGTTGCGACGGCGACGTGCTGATCCTGTTCGGCGATACCCCGCTGCTCACCGCCGGGACGATCCGCCACATGCTCGACATCCGGCGTTCGCCCGCCGATCCGGCGGTGGTCGTGCTCGGCTTCCGGCCGGCCGATACGGCCGAGTACGGGCGGCTGATCGTCGACAGCGAGGGCCGGCTCCAGGCGATCGTGGAACACCGCGATGCCGACGAGGAAACCCGCCGGATCGGGTTCTGCAACGCCGGAATTACCGCGGTCGACGGGCGTCATCTGTTGTCCCTGCTGGACGCCGTGGGTAACGACAACGCGAAGGGCGAATTCTCCCTGACCGACATCGTCGAGATCGCCCGGTCGCGGGGGCTCGACTGCGCGGTCACCGAGGTCGCGGATCCCGACGAGGTCATGGGCGTCAATTCCCGCGCCGAGCTCGCGGCCGCCGAGGGCGTGTTCCAGCGTCGCGCGAGGGCGCGCGCGATGGCCGGGGGCGCGACGCTGATAGATCCCGACACCGTCTATTTCAGCCACGATACGGTTCTTGGACGCGATGTCGTCATCGGCCCGCAGGTGGTGTTCGGACCCAGGGTGACCGTGGGCGACGGGGTGACGATCAGGGCGTTTTGCGACATCGAGGGCGCCCGGATTTCCGACGGCGCCGTCGTCGGCCCCTTCGCGCGGCTTCGCCCGGGCGCGCGCATCGGGGAAGAGGTCAGCATCGGCAACTTCGTCGAGATCAAGGCTTCGTCGGTCGAGGCCGGCGCCAAGGTCAACCATTTGAGCTATGTCGGGGACAGCAGGGTCGGCGCGCGGGCGAATATCGGCGCGGGCACCATCACCTGCAATTACGACGGGTTCTCCAAGGCGGAGACCGATATCGGGGAAGGCGCCTTCATCGGCTCGAACACGGCGCTGGTAGCGCCCGTCACGATCGGCTCCGGTGCGATCGTCGGCGCCGGAAGCGTCATCGCCAAGGACGTTCCGGCGGATTCCCTCGCCGTCGAGCGGAGCACGCAGAAGGTGAAGACGGGCTGGGCCGAAGCCTTCCGCATTCGCAGGCGCGCGAAGAAGGACGGGACGCGGACCGCCCAAACGGGATCGGAGCGCTAGGACCGGGCCCGTGTGCGGGATCATCGGAATCATCGGGAAGAACGACGTCGCGCCTCTCCTGATCGAGGGCTTGCGGCGGCTCGAATATCGCGGCTACGACTCCGCCGGAATCGCGACGCTCGTCAACGGCTCGGTCGAACGCCGACGGGCGGAAGGCAAGATCGCACGCCTGGAAGGCATCGTCGCGGAGCACCCTTTGCCCGGCACGATCGGGATCGGGCACACGCGCTGGGCGACGCACGGA
Source organism: Defluviicoccus sp. (assembly GCA_022823775.1). Lineage (GTDB taxonomy): Bacteria > Pseudomonadota > Alphaproteobacteria > MPNO01 > MPNO01 > MPNO01. The sequence continues at coordinate 4,170 of JAJEHI010000168.1, forward strand.
CAGCCGACGGTCAACAACGCCCACCCCCACGCCGACGGCAGCGTGGCGCTGGTCCATAACGGCATCATCGAGAATTTCCGGGACCTTCGTCGCGAGCTCAGTGCCGCGGGACACGTCTTCGCCACCGACACCGATACCGAGGCCGCCGTACACCTGATCAGCCGCTACCTGCGCGAGGGCCGCGCGCCGCAGGAAGCCGTCGCCCGGGCACTCGACCGGCTGGAAGGAGCGTTCGCGCTCGCCATCCTGTTCGCCGGGCACGACGATCTGATGATCGGCGCCCGGCGCGGCAGCCCGCTCGCCATCGGCTACGGCGATGGCGAGATGTATCTCGGCTCCGACGCGCTCGCGCTCGCGCCGCTCACCCGCAGCATCTGCTACCTCGAAGAGGGCGACTGGGCCGAGGTGCGCCCCGACGGCGCGGTGGTCCATGACCGGCGCGGCAACGTCGTCGAGCGGGAAGTCCGCCGCACCGCGGCGTCGGGCGCGATGATCGGCAAGGGGAACTACCCCCATTTCATGCTCAAGGAGATCTACGAGCAGCCCGCGGTGATCGGCGATACGCTCCACAGCGTGCTCGATCCGTGGAACGGGGTCATCGCCCTGCCGGAGATGCCGTTCGATCTCGCGGACATCGGCAAGGTGACCATCGTCGCCTGCGGAACCTCCTATCACGCGGGGATGGTGGCCCGGTACTGGCTCGCGCAGCTTGCCGGAGTGCCCGTCGAGGTCGATATCGCATCCGAATTCCGCTACCGCGCGCCCCACCTGCCGCCGGACGGTATGGCGCTGTTTATCTCACAATCGGGAGAGACCGCGGACACGCTCGCCGCCTTGCGCTACGCGCGGTCGCAAAGTCAGCGCATCGTCTCGGTGGTCAATGTCGAGGAGAGCTCCATCGCCCGCGAGTCCGATGCCGTCATCAGAACCCAGGCCGGGCCGGAGATCGGCGTCGCCTCCACCAAGTCGTTCACCGCCCAGCTGACCACGCTCGCATGCCTCGCCATCGGCATCGGCACGGCGCGGGGCGACATCGGCCGGGCGGAAGAGGCGGAGCTTTGCCGGGCGCTCGTCGAGGTGCCGTCTCGCGTGAACGACGTGCTGAACCACGACGAACGTATCGCCGCGCTTGCCCGCGACGTGGCCGAGGCGAGGGATGTGCTCTATCTCGGCCGGGGCACCGGGTTTCCGGTTGCGCTGGAAGGCGCCCTCAAGCTGAAGGAAATCAGCTACATCCACGCCGAAGGCTACGCCGCCGGCGAGATGAAGCATGGGCCCATCGCCCTCGTCGACGAGCATGTGCCCGTCATCGTGATCGCCCCTTCCGACGATCTGTTCGACAAGACCGCGTCGAACGTGCAGGAGGTCATCGCGCGCGGCGGCAAGGTGGTCTTTCTCTCCGATCCGCCGGGCATCGAGAGACTCGGCGCCGTCGCGGCGGCGACGATCGAGCTGCCCGAGGTCAACCCCTTCGTCGCGCCCATCCTTTACACCATCCCCGCGCAGCTGCTGGCGTACCACGCGGCGGTGGCCAAGGGCACGGACGTGGATCAGCCGCGCAATCTGGCGAAATCGGTCACCGTCGAGTAGGCGCCCTTCAGATCGTGCGCTCGACCGGGACTCCGCGCACGTCCATCTCGTACTCCAGCCCCTCGACGGGCGGTCGCGCGTAGTGCCAGGTCAGCCCGGCGGGTGCGGCGCCGCGCGAGACGATTTCGTCGGCAAAGAACGGGTGCGGATCGTGCACCGTGTAGACCTGCGTCCCGGTCGAGTCCGCCCATCCCGCGCCGAGCGCTCGCATTCGCGCCTCCATCTCGGCGAGGACGAAGCACGCCTTTTCGCGCAGCGCATCGGGCGTGGTCTCGCCCCGGCGCACGATGTGATCGCGGTAATTGACCTTGCCCTCCGGGGCGTCGGCGCCGCCGGCGGCGACGAAACCGCCCGATGCCTCGCCCGCCGCCTCCACCGTGTAGCTGAAGGCGTGGAAGCTGGGCTCGGGCGGCGGGTTTACCGCCGGGCAAACGTTCGAGCGCGCGACCGGGTTGTCTCCGTCGCGGAAAATCCCCCAGCGTTCGAGCGTCCCCACATAGATGCGGTTGAAAGCGGCGAACCCGTCCTCGGTGAACGGCGCGGGCGACCTCAGTTCGCAGGCGCAAAACGAGGTCGTCGGCCGCCCGCGCGCTCCGAGATATGCCTCGATTGCCGCGAAACCCTCCTCAAGCGGAAGAGGGCGCCGGAACAGTGCGCGCTCGATCGCGAATCCCGGCTCCGCCGCCACGCCGCCGGAATACTGGAACACCCCGCGCATGTAGCGGTAACCGCCCGCCTCGAAGATCGCCGTTTCCGTCATCCGCCCCTCTCGCCTCTCGCCTCGGCCCGGGCGATATAGTAGGTGCTGCCGACGATGATGGCAGCCCCGATCACCGTCCACAGCGACGGGATCTCCGAGAACAGCAGGAAACCCAGCAGCGCCGCGTATATCAGGCGCAGATTCTCGGCCGGTCCCACCGCGTTGGCCTCGCCGATGGAGAACGCCCGGAAGTAACAGAACATGCCTCCGGTGGTGAGCACGCCGATGGCGAGCAGCAGGAGCCATTCGATCCCGACCGGTGTGTGCCCGGCCCAGAGCGTCGGGCCGGCGAAAACCGCCACCCCGCCGATGTGGTAGTAGAACAGCATCCGGGCGGTCGGCTCGGTCGCGGCCAGGATGCGGATCAGCACGTTGGCGATGGCGAAGATCAGCGCGGTGCCGACGGCGATCAGCGCGACCGGGTCGATGCCCTCCGCGCCCGGCCGCATCATCACGAGCACGCCGAGAAAGCCGACCGCGGTGGCGATCCAGCGCCGGGCGGTCACCAGCTCCGACAGCACGATCACCGCCACCAGCGTGGTGAACAGCGGCTTCGAGAACATGAAGGCCGTCGCATCGGCGAGCGGCAGGTGGATGATCGTGTAGAACACGCCCAGCTGGGCGACGAAGGCGAGCCCCATGCGCAACCCGTGGACGCCGATGCGCGCCGTCTTGAGCCCGTTCCACCCGAGCCGGACGAAGAGCGGGGCGAGCACGATCATTCCCGTCATGTAGCGGTAGAACGACAGCTCGTGGGGCGCGAACTTGGTGCCGAGAGCCTTGACCAGAACGTCCGAGCTGGTCAGCAGGAAGGCGCCGCCCGCGAGCAGCAGGATTCCCCGAAAATTGGCCGGCAGCGCGAGCCACAGGCCGCCGATCCGCGCCGCGGCTCTCGCCGCTTCGCGCGGCCGACCCGACGACGCATCTCGATCCGACACCACGGCATCATCATGGCGGGCGGCGTGCCCCGCGCCAATAGCGCCCCGCCGCGCCGCCGCCCCGATATTGAGGCACCGGGCGATCCGTGGCTTGATGGCGGGACGACAGGGGAAGAGCAGGGTAGAGAAGCTATTGACTGAGCCGGTTCTGGAAGGGGGCGCGATCGGCCGTTCCGCGCCCCGCGCCGCCGCTCGGCGGCTTGCGCACGGGCGCGGCCGCTACGCCGACGACATCGTGCTGCCCAGGATGCTGCACGCCGCCTTCGTGCGAAGCCCCCACGCGCATGCGCGCATTCGCCGGATCGACGGCGGCGAAGCGTCCCGTCATCCCGGTGCGGTGCGTGTCGTAACCGGCGCCGACCTCGCCGCCGTCTGCGAGCCGATGATCGCGATCGCCGCGCATCGCCCGGGGCACAAATCCGCGCCTCAGCCGCCCATGGCGCGGGAGACCGCGTTCTGGCAGGGCCAGCCGGTCGCCGCCGTGGTGGCCGAAAGCCGGGCGGCGGCGGAGGACGCGGCGGATCTGGTGGTCGTCGACTACGATCCGCTCGATGCCGTCGCGGACGCATCCGATGCGCTCGCCGCCGGCGCCGCGGCGATCCATCCCGCGCTCGGCGACAACCTCGCCTTCGGTCATCGGATCGAGATCGGCGAGGTCGACGCCGCCTTTGCCTCGGCCGCCGCGTCGGTCGAGCATGAGTTCGGCTTCGGGCGTCATACCGCCGTCACGCTCGAGGCGCGGGTGACGATCGCGGACTACCGCCCCGCCGATGGGACGCTTGTCGTCCACCAGTCGCACCAGTCGCCCTATCAGATGCAGGAGGTCTATGCCGCTCTGCTCGGGATCGACGATCACCGGGTGCGGGTGATCTGCCCCGATGTCGGAGGCGGTTTCGGACTCAAGATCAACGTCCATGACGACGAGATCGCGACGGTGGCGATCTCGCGGCTGCTGGGTCGGCCCGTGAAATATTGCGCCGACCGGGTCGAGGCCTTCGGCGCCGACGCGCACAGCCGCGATCACCGGGTGCGCGGCCGCATTGCGGTGTCGGACGGCGGCGAGATTCTGGCGATGGAAGTCGACGACCTGTCCGCCATCGGGGCGTACACCGCCTTTATCCGGTTCGGCATCGCCGAGGGCATGATGACGATTACCAACGCCGGCGCGCCCTACCGGGTCCCGGCCTATCGCGCGGCGATGCGGGCGGCCTATGTCAACAAGCCCATCGTCGGTATGTATCGCGGCGTCGGCGTGCCGATCGCCTGCGCGGTGACCGAGCAATTGTGCGATATGGCGGCGCGTGCGGTCGGCATGGATCCGGTCGCCTTCCGCCGGACCAACTATCTCGATTCCGACAGCCTGCCTGCGACTTCCGTCGGCGGCATCCAGTTGCCGCGCATCTCGTTCGCGCAGGCGCTCGACCGCCTCGTCGAGGCGATGGGCTACGACGCGCTCCGCGCCGAGCAGGCCGCGCTTCGCGACCGGGGCATCCATCGAGGGATCGGGGTCGCGACCTTCATCGAGCCCACGGCCTACGGTCCCGGCTATTACGGCCCCTCCGAGGCGCCGGTGTCCACCCAGGAAGGGACGACCGTAAAGCTGGAGCCGTCGGGCAAGATACGTTGCATCACCAGCGTCACCGACCAGGGCCAGGGGACGCTCACCGGGATCGCCCAGATCGTCGCCGACCAGCTGGGCGTCGAAATCGACGATGTCGACGTGATCGCGGGAGACAGCGCCTCGACGCCGTTCGGCGGCGGGGCCTGGGCCTCGCGCGGCCTGGCGATGGGCGGAGAGGCGTCGCTCGCCGCCGCGCTCGCGCTCAAGGAAAACGTGCTCGCCATCGCCGGGCCCATCCTGCAGGCCGATCCCGCGAGCCTCGACCTCAGGGACGGCGCGGTGGTCGATCGGGACGGCGGAACGGCGCGGCTCTCGCTCCGCGAGGTCGCGCGCATCGGTCACTTCCGTCAGGACACGCTTCCCGCCGATCTTCAGCCCGAGCTCGCGGCCACCCGCCACCATGTCCCCAACCGGGCGCACTATTACGTCGCGCACGGTGCGCTCGGCTGCCACCTCGAACTCGACCCCGAAACCGGCTCCATCGACCTTCTCGGCGTCTGGGTGGCCGACGAATGCGGGCGGATTATCAACCCGTTGCTGGTCGACGAGCAGTTGCGGGGAGGGGTGGTCCAGGGGCTTGGGGCGGCGTTCTTCGAGGAATGCGTCTACGATTCCACCGGCCAGCTTCTCAACGGCACCCTCGCCGATTACCTCGTGCCGATGGCGAGCGAGATGCCCGATATCGTGACCGCCCACATCGAGGGGCTGGAGGAAACCACCTTGCTGGGCGCCAAGGGCGTTGGCGAGGGCGGGACCATCGGCGCCACCGCCGCGGCATGGCTCGCGGTCAACGACGCGCTCGCACCGTTCGGCGCCGCGGTTTCGGCGCAGCCCTTCACGCCCGAGCGCATCCTGTCGGCCCTCGGAGCCGCTGTATGACCGAAACCGTGATCGGACGGCCGTTGCCGCGCCCGAACGCGCGGCGGGCGGCCTCGGGGCGCGGACGCCACGTCGCCGATCTGGGCTTCAAGCGCCTGGTCGACGTCGCCTTCGTCCGCAGCCCCTACGCCCATGCCCGCATCGGCGCGATCGAGACCGCCGAGGCCGAGGCCCGGCCCGGCGTCGTCGCGGTCGTGACCGGCGCCGACCTCGCCGAGCGCACGCGTCCCTGGCTCGGCACGATGAAGAATGCGCCGTCTCTGCTCTCGGTGCCGCAATACGGCATGGCTGTCGATTGCGCGCGCTGGCAGGGGGAGCCGATCGCCGCCGTCATCGCCGAAGGCCGGGCGAGGGCCGAGGACGCGGCCGAGCATGTGCGGATCGGATGGGAAGAGCTTCCGGCGGTCGCCGATGTCGAAACCGCTCTCGAAGACGAAACGCCGATCCTCCATCCCGAGCTCGGGACCAACCGCCTCTACGAGCGCCAGGTCGAGACCGGCGACACCGCCTCCGCCTTCGCTGCCGCCCACCGGATCGTCGAAGGCGAATTCCGCTTCGGACGGCATACCGGCGTGCCGCTGGAAGCCCGCGCGATCGTCGCCGATTACGATCCCGGCGACCGCAGGCTCACGCTCCATTACGGCGGACAGGCGCCGCACATGACCCAGGTGCTGTTCGCGCGTCATCTCGGGCTCGAGGAGCGCGACGTCCGGGTGATCGCGTACGATGTCGGCGGCGGATACGGGATCAAGAGTCATCACTACGGCGACGAGTTCGCGGTCGCGGCGCTCGCGATGCTGCTCGCCCGTCCCGTCCGGTACTGGGCCGACCGCCTCGAATCCTTCGTCTCCGACATCCACGCGCGGGACCACGTGGTGCGCGGGCGGCTCGCTGTGGACCGGGACGGTCGCTTCGCGGCACTCGAGATCGAGGACCTCGTGGGCGGCGGCGCCTATTCCTCGTACCCCAGGACGAGCTCGGTCGAAGCCAACCAGGTGCTCAACGTCTCCGGCGGACCCTACGAGATCGGGAGCTACCGGGGACGCACCCGTGTCGTCTTCCAGAACAAGGTGCCGATTTCCCAGTATCGCGGGGTCGGCCATCCCATCGCCATACTCACGACCGAGGCGCTGATCGACCGGGCCGCGGCAGATCTCGGGATCGACCCGGCGGAGCTCCGCCGGCGCAATTTCGTTCCCGACGACGCCTATCCGGTGAAGGCCCCCTCGGGTGTGGGGCTCGACGACCTCTCCCATCAGGCATGCCTGGAAAAGCTGCTTGCCCTGATGGACTACGACCGGCTCCTCGCCGACCGCTCGGAAAAGCGCGGCCAGGGTATCCTGCGCGGCATCGGGCTGGCCTCGTTCATAAAGGGCACCAATCCCGGGCCGCAGATATACGGCCCTGCGGGCGTGCCGATTTCGGCGCAGGACGGCTGCACCGTCCGGCTGGAACCCTCCGGCGCGGTCACCTGCCTGGCCGGCGTCACCGAACAGGGGCAGGGCACCGAGACCGTCCTCGCCCAGGTGGTCGCGGAATCGGTCGGCGTGCCGTTCGAGGCGGTGACGGTGATCACAGGCGACACCGACGCGGTGCCCTATGGCGGGGGCACCTACGGCTCGCGCGGCGGAGGCATCGGCGGCGAGTCGGCAAGACGGGCGGGCGAGGCGCTGCGAGACGAGATCCTTGGCCTCGCGGGGACACTGCTTCAGGCCGACCCGGCGACGCTGGAGCTGCGGGACGGAACCGTCGCGGACCGCGCCGGCGGTGAGACGCGGATGACCCTGGCCGAGCTCGGCGATTTGGCTTTTTTCCGCTCGGGCGAGCTCCCCGACGGGGTTTACCCCGAGCTCACCCAGACGCGCCGGTTCCGCGTTCCGGAATACGTCTTCACCAACGGCGCGCATGGCGCCCAGGTCGAGATCGACCGCGATACAGGGGAAATCCGGATCCTCGGTTACTGGGCGGTCGAGGACGGCGGCCGCCTGATCAACCCCCTTCTCGCGGAAGAACAGCTGCGCGGGGCCATCGTCCAGGGGCTCGGCGACGTACTCTACGAGCACAGCCTCTACGACCCGGACGGTCAGCTGCTCAACGGCACCATGGTCGACTATCTGGTGCCGATGGCGAAAGAGATGCCCGATATCGTGCTCGCCCATGTCGAGACGCCGACCTCGGTCTCCGGGCTCGGCGCGAAGGGGGTGGGCGAATCCGGAACCGCCGCCGCGCCGGGCACGATATTCAACGCGGTGAACGACGCGCTCGCCCCTCTGGGCACAAAGATCGATGCGATTCCGATCGCGCCCGACGCGATCCTGGCCGCGCTCGGTCACGCCTGATGGCGGACAGGCGGGACTCCAACCTGGGTTATTTCAACCGGGCCGCGGCGGCCGCCCACCCCGACCGGATCGCGATCGTCGATTTGTCGCGGTCGCCGGCGGCGGAGATTACCCATGGCGAGCTGAACGCGCGGATGGAGTGTGTCGCCGCCGCGCTCTCGGCACGCGGCCTGGTCCCGGGGGATCGAATATTGCTCGCGATGTCGAACCGGTTCGAGTTCGTCGAAGCGTTCTTCGGGGCGATGCGCGCGGGGCTCGTCCCCGTTCCGCTCAATATCCGCCTCGGTGCCGACACGATACGTTTCGTGATCGAGGATTCGGGCTGCCGGGCTGCCGTGATCTCGCCCGGCGCCCATCCCGGGATAGAGGCCATCGCCGAGGAGGCGGGTCTCGCGCCGCGCATTTCCGCCGCACCGGCGCCGGCCGGCTGGGAGGATTACGAAACCGCGCTCGCCCGGGCCGACCCCGGCGGGTTCGCGCCCCCCGAGATCGCGCCCCGCCAGGTCGCCTTCCTGCCCTACACGTCCGGGTCCACCGGCCGGCCCAAGGGCGTGCTGCTCGCCCATGACGGGATGCTGTGGGCGATCCATTCCGCCCAGCGCCACTGGCCCGCCGCGCCGGAAGACCGGGCGCTGATCGCGGGTCCGCTCTACCACAAGAACGCGATGCGGGTTTCGGTGAAGCCCAAGCTGCATGTCGGCGCTTCGGTGGCGATCCTGCCTCGCTTCGAGCCCCGCCCGTTTCTCCAGGCCCTCAGCGACCGCCGCTGCACCGAGGCGGGCGGCGTGCCCGCGATGTACCGAATGATGCTGGCCGAGCGGGATCTGCTCGAAAGCCTCGATTTCTCGTCCCTCAAGGTGCTGGAGATGGGGTCGGCGGTCGTCGGCGCGGAGCTGATCGCCGCCGTCGAAGCCGCCTTCGGCGCGGACGTGATCGAGGCTTACGGGCTGACCGAGGGCGGCGGGCCCTTGCGCGAGGCGGCCGACGGGAGGCAAGCGCCGCGCGGCAGCTGCGGGCTGGCGGCTCCCGGGGTCGACGTCAGGCTGATGGACGAAAACGGCGAGGAGGCGGAAGAGGGCGAGCTCTGGGTCCGTTCGCCCGCGGTTCTCGTCGGCTACAACAACCGGCCGGACCTCGACGCCGAACGGATAATGGACGGCTGGCTCCGCACCGGCGATCTGTTCCGCCGCGACGCGGAGGGATTCTTCTATTTCCAGGGCAGGACGGACGACCAGTTCTCCTGCGGCGGGGAGAACATCAATCCCAAGGAGGTGGAGCTGCTGCTGGTTCAGCACCCCGACGTGATCGACGCCGTCGTCGCGCCCGTGCCGCACGCGCTCAAGGATCTCGCGCCGGCCGCGCTGGTCACCCTGCGCCCCGACCGGCAAGCGGACGAGGAGGCGCTCAAGGCGTTCGCGCTGGAGCACGGCCCGGCCTATGCGCATCCCCGCCGGATATTCGCGGTCGAGGAATTGCCCGTCGGCGGCACCGGAAAGATCGACCGCAAGGCGGTGCGCGACCGTCTTCTGACCCTCATCGCGGACGGGTCCGCGCCGTGACGGTTCTGGTGACCGGCGCGGCGGGTTTCATCGGCTACCATGTGAGCGCGTTCCTGCTCGAACGCGGGGAAACGGTGGTCGGTCTCGACGCGGTCACCGATTACTACGATGTCGGTCTGAAGGAAGCGCGGGTCGGCCGCCTCGAACGGCGCGACCGGTTTACCATGCTTCGGCTCGATCTCGCGGACCGCGACGCCGTATTCGCGGCGCTTGCCGGGGTGGGCGGGATAGACCGTGTCGTCCATCTCGCCGCGCAGGCGGGCGTGCGTCATTCGCGCGACCGGCCTTTCGCCTATGTCGACGCCAACCTCGTGGGGCACATGACGGTGCTCGAATATTGCCGGCACCTGCCCGGCTTGAAGCATCTCGTCTATGCGAGCTCGAGTTCCGTTTACGGCGCCAATGCGAAGCTGCCTTTCGCCGTCGAGGACCGGACCGATACGCCGATTTCGCTCTACGCCGCGACCAAGCGGGCGAACGAGCATATGAGCTATTGCTACAGCCATCTTTACGGCATTCCGCAGACCGGGCTCCGCTTCTTCACGGTCTACGGGCCGTGGGGCCGCCCCGACATGGCGCTCTTCAAGTTTACCGCCGCGATCCTCGACGGCCGGCCCATCGAGGTGTTCAACGACGGCGACATGAAACGGGACTTCACCTATGTCGACGATGTCGTGCCCGGGGTCGTCGCGGCGCTCGACAGCCCGCCCGATAACGCGAACGGTGCGCCGCACCGGCTCTACAATATCGGCAACAACCGCCCCGAGCCCCTGATGCGGCTCATCGCGATCCTGGAGGACAATCTCGGCACGAAAGCGAAGATCGACTTCCGCCCGATGCAGCCCGGCGACGTCAAGGAGACATATGCCGACATTTCCGCAAGCCGCCGCGACCTCGGCTTCGCTCCCGCCACCCCGATCGACATCGGCGTTCCCCGGTTCGTCGACTGGTTCAGGGGCTACCACGGTGTCGACACGCGCGCCGGCCGATGGCGCGCCCGGCAGGATTCGAACCTGCGACCCCGAGATTAGGAATCTCGTGCTCTATCCTGCTGAGCTACGGGCGCGTTCGGCCAGCTATAGCAAAACCCCGCCGGCCCATCTATTGATGATCGTGCAGGACTTCCGAGTAGGTCGGCATCGGCCACGAGCGCGCATCCACCAGCACCTCCAGCCGGTCGACCACGTCGCGCGCCGACTGCATGCGGGGCTTGAGGGTCTC